>JAKAUH010000202.1 GCA_021818605.1 Planctomycetota bacterium | reverse complement strand
CGGGCGGTGAGCCCACCACCCACCTGGTCGACCGGGCGACGGAGGTCGCTCGCGCCGAGACCTGCGACCTGGTGATCGCCCAGGGCGGAGGCAGCGTGATCGATGCCGGCAAGGCCGTGGCGGGCCTGCTCGCCAACCCGGGAAAGGCCCTGGACTACCTGGAGGTGGTGGGCGGAGGACGACCGCTGCTCAATCCCGGCGTGCCGCTCGTCGCCGTGCCCACCACGGCGGGCACCGGCACCGAGGTGACCCGTAACTCCGTGCTCGACGTCCCCGAGCACAAGGTGAAGGTCAGCCTGCGGAGCCATCACCTGCTGGCCCGAGTGGCCGTTGTCGACCCCGAGCTGACCGTGTCGCTCCCGCCCGAGGTCACGGCCTTCACGGGACTCGATGCACTGACGCAGTTGATCGAGCCGCTCGTCTGCAACGCCACGACCCCGCTCACCGACGGCGTCTGCCGCGAGGGACTACCGCGGGCGGCGCGGTCGCTGGAGAAAGCCTATCGCGACGGGTCGGACATCGACGCGCGCGAGGACATGGCGCTGGCGGCCCTCTGCGGCGGGATCGCGCTGGCGAACGCCCGCCTCGGCGCGGTGCACGGGTTTGCCGGTGTCCTGGGCGGGGTCACCGGCCAGGCGCACGGGGCCATCTGCGCCCGGCTGTTGCCGTTCGTCATGGAGACCAACATCCGTGCGGTCGAGGAACGGGGCAATGCGGCGACCACCGGGCGCTATCTCGAGGTCGCCCGGATCTTGACGAATGACCGCGAAGCCAACGTCCGCGACGGGGTGTCCTGGGTGCGCCGGGTCTGCGCCGAGCTGAGAATTCCGACGCTGCGCGACGCGGGCCTGTCCGCCGCCGATTGCGACCGGATCGTCCCGCTCGCCCGGCGGGCCAGCAGCATGCGGGGTAATCCAGTGGAGTTGTCCGACGCGGAGCTGCGGGGAATCCTCGAAGCGGCCCTGTGAGGTGCCGAGATACGGCCCGGTCGGCCGGCTGGCCTGGCGGTGGCCGGCCTGGCGCAGGCCGTGAGAGGCGGCACATTGGCGTCGTCGGCAGGTATCATGTCATGTCGGCTGGACGGCGCTGAACGGGGTCGATTCTCGACGCCTCATCGTCCCAAGTCCGGCGACAAGCTTCTCGGCCAACCCGCGGACGGCGCGAGGTCAAGCCCCTGACCGGACGGTGAAGGAAGGCGGAGCGATGGCGCTGACACTGACCGAGAACTTCGGTCGATACCAGATCCTCCGCAAGCTGGGCGAGGGAGGCATGAGGAATGTCTACGTGGCCCGCGACCCGCAGCTCGAGCGCCTGGAGGCGCTCAAGGTCCCCAGGATGGGAGACGATGACCGGCCGACGCCCGAATTCCTCAGGCGGTTCCTCCGCGAGGCCCGTGCGGTCGCGGCGCTCCGGCATCCGAACGTCTGCCCGATCTACGACGTGGGCGAGGTCAACGGCACACCGTTTCTGACACTGGCTTACGTTGAGGGATACGCCCTGTCGCGGCTGGTGGATCCGGCCAGTCCGCTGCCGCAGGGCCAGGCGGCCCGGATCGTCGGGCGGCTGGCGCAGGGGATGGACGAGGCCCATGCGCGCGGGGTCGTCCACCGCGATTTGAAGCCGTCGAACGTGATGATCGACGAGCGCGGTGAGCCGATGATCATGGACTTCGGCCTGGCGCGGGTGGGCGACGCCGGCGATTCGCGGCTGACGCATCCGGGCACGCTGCTGGGTACGCCGGCCTACATGTCGCCCGAGCAGATCCACAGCGAGCCGCAGGACGTCGGGCCGCTGTGCGACATCTACGCCCTCGGCGTGATCCTCTACGAGTTGATCGCGGGACGGCTGCCGTTCCAGGGACCGATCCTGTCGATCCTGAGCCGCATCCAGACCGAGGCTCCGCCGCCGCCGTCGCGGTTCCGGCCGGATATCACATCCGAGCTCGAGGCGATCTGCCTGAAGGCGATGGCCAGGGATCCGGCCGGACGGTTCGAGTCGATGGCGGCGCTCGCGACGGTGCTGGGGGTGCATTCCGATGCCGCGGCCAGCCTGCCGAGACCGTCGCAGGTCGTTGACCGGCCGGCCCGTCGATAGCGGCGATTCGCCGCCGACGGTGCCGCTCGAACCACCCCCGCCCGAGCCGGCCCGATCGCCGCGGCCTTCGGCTCCCTCTCCGGTCGTGACCCCATCGGACCGAGGCAGCGCCGCGCCGAAGCGGTCGCCAGCGGCGGCCGCGGAGGAGCCGAGCGTGCTCACCAGCCGTGTGGCACAGATCGAAATGCGGCGGGTCCGGGCCGGTACGTTCCGCATGGGCTCGCCCGACGATGATGCGACCGCCCTGTTCGACGAGCGGCCGCGGCACGAGGTCCGAATCAGTCGGGCGTTCTATCTGGGCATCCACCCGTTGACCCAGGCGCAGTACCGCGCGGTCGCCGGGGTGAATCCGAGCTGGTTCGCTTCAACCGGCGGTGGAAAGGACAGGATGGCGGAGCGGTCGGGCGACCCGCATCCGGTCGAGAGCGTCGGGTGGCTCGACGCCGTCCGGTTTTGCAACCGGCTGAGCGAACTGGAGGGACTGGCCCCGTTCTACGCGATCGGCGCCGGCGGTGTTTCCGTGCTGGAGTGGATGGGTCCGGGCTACCGGCTGCCGACCGAGGCCGAGTGGGAATACGCCTGCCGCGCCGGCAGCTCGACCGAGTACTGCTTCGGCGACGATCCGCGCGACCTGCCGCGGTTCGCGTGGTTCAGCGGCGAGGGGGAATCGACCCATCCCGTCGGGCGAAAGCGGCCCAATGCGTGGGGACTTTTTGACATGCACGGGAACGTCTGGGAGTGGTGCTGGGACTGGCACGGACGCGACTATTTCCGGCGTTCCCCGGTGGATGACCCGCACGGCCCAGAACCATCGCCACGCGCGACGGCTCACGTCCTGCGCGGCGGGAGCTGGGACGAGGACGCCAAGGGCGCACGCTCAGCGTCCCACCGATACACCTCCTTGATCCGGCCTCGATGCGTGGGCTTCCGCGTGGCTCGCTCGGCAGCCAATTGATCGGCGAAAGGCGGCGGCGCACTCAACAACGGCGGCCCGCCGCTCATCAGGTCCGCGGCGCCGGGGACTGAGAGGACATCTGGATCTCGGTCATCAGCAGCAGATCGAGGATGCTGAATTCCTCGTCATTCTGGCAGACGATCACCGTACGCCCACTGGGTGTCATGAAAAGAAAGTCGGGATGGGGGACGTGGAACGAGCGGCCATCGGCCATGCGAATCGTGAACGGCCGAAACGGAGTCGCCCGATGGGCCGTTCGAAGTTGCTGGACGGTCATGCGGTAACCTCGCACTGTCACCTGGCTGGATCCCAGAACACGGATCATTCCAAACCGATAGTCTACCCCGCCGAGACGCCCGGTGTCGAGGAACGCCGCAACGCCGCCGACACGTGAGAGCGGGTCATCGTTAGGGGTCGCGCGGAAGACGTGAACGAGAACGCGATCGCGCATCGACAGCCGCAGGATGTCCTGCACGGCGTTGATGGTGCGGGTGCGACTCTGGCAGTACACGCAGGTCGTCACGGGCGCGCCGAAGCTCCGGTTGAACGACCGGCGGGACCGCCAGCCACGACGAGGAATCGGCGGTACAGGGGGCCCTCCTGTTCCGCCCGCCGGCGTGCTCGAGCGCCCTTTGAGATTTCGCCGCAAGATCGGTGCCAGGCCCCGCGCACCGGACCGGGCCGGACCGCCGGACCCGGCCGACGATACGACGATCGACTCGCTCGCCCCCCCGTGGCGCAAGGGTGCACGGCGGCTGGCACACCGCTTGCGACCCCATCCAGGGAGTGGACGAGAATCCAACTCCCGAATGACAGGAGACAAGAATATGTTGGGCATCTTGCCAACGCGGATTCACGGGTATCTGGACTACATGATGGGTTCCTTGCTGGTGGTGGCCCCGCTGACGCTCAACTTCGGCGCGGGGGTCGCCACGTGGCTGCCGGCGCTCATGGGGTCGGGCGTGATCGTCTACAGCATGTTGACCCGCTATGAGCTGGGTGCTACGGGGCTCATCCCCATGCCGGTCCACCTGATCCTCGACGTGGCGGGCGGATTGCTGCTGGCCGCCTCGCCGTGGCTGTTTGGATTCGCGGATTCCATCTGGCTGCCGCACGTGGCCGTCGGGCTGGCCGAGGCGGGCGTGGCGATGATCACCAAGACCCGGCCCTCGCTCGTCCCCGCGCCCGAGGGTCGAATCGGGGCGGCGGCCTGAGTGAACATGTCGAGGATTGTGGGAACGAGTTCGTCGGTCGTGTGCCAGGGGAATTGAACGGCCGCCCTAACTCTAAGCAACACAACGAGTTCTGCTTGGCGGCCTTCCGCCGCGGATCTCATTGTCCTGCATCGACTTACGGAGGCTGTTCAATTCGCCCGGGCCACCACTGGATTCCTTGCTATAGACTCTAGAATACCCGCTTATTTGTGTCCTAAAATATCTGGAGCGGATGCTTTCGCGCGACCACCAGGACACGGGAGCCTGGACGGGTCACCGACGCCGCGGGAGGCGGGCACGATGGGGGACGGTGATGGGGAAAGCGCGGCGGGGCGCGCCGACGAGATCCTGTCGCTTCGAAGCGAGGTTGCCGCCCTGCGCGAGCGGAACGCGATCCTGGAATTCCCCCTCGATCTGGTGGACGACGTGGTCTTCGTGAAGGACCTGCAGGGCCGCTACCGAATCATCAATGCCGCGGGGGCTCGGCTGCTGGGCAAGTCGGTGGAACAGGTCGTCGGCAGGGACGACACGGAGCTCTTCGAGGCCGAGACCGCGCGGCGGATCGTTCAGTTCGACAGGCGGGTGATCGCCGAGGGAACATCGTGGACGGTCGAGGAGCTGGTGACATCAGGCGGGATCGAGCGGATCTACCGGACAACGAAGGCCCCGCACCGGGATGGGCAGGGCGCGGTCATCGGTGTCGTGGGCGTCGCGCGGGACGTCAGCGGGCCGAAGCGCGCCGAGGAAGAGCTGCGCGAGACCCGGGAGTTCCTGTCTCACCTGCTTGATCACACGCCTGCTCCTATTTATGTTACCGATCGTGAGGGCCGGGCTTGCCTGGGGAACCCCGCGTGGGCGGACTTCTGGGGCCTGGGCCGTCGGGATTTCGTCGGCCGCACCCTGGAGGAGTTCCATCCGCCGGAGTTGGCGAGCCGGTTCCTGGAACAGAACAGCCGGGTCATCGAGACGGAGCATCCCCTCGTGTTTGAGGACGATGTCTCCGGGCCTGGGGGGCGACGTCATTTCTTCACGGTCAAGTTCCCGCTACGGGACGCCTCGCAACGGATCACGGCGGTGGGTGGGATCTCGATCGACATCACCGATCGGAAGCGGGCCGAGGAGAGACTGGCGCGCGATGCTCTGCTGCTGGCGAACGTCCGCGACTCGGTGATCGTGACCGACATGGACGGCATCGTCACCTACTGGAACGAGGGGGCAACGCGCCTGTTCGGCTGGCGCGCCGACGAGATGGTGGGCCGCCCACTGGTGGAGCGGGTCCCCGAGCCGGAGCGCGAGCGGATGGCAACCGCGACGCGGGCGATCTGCGCGGGGCAGGAGTTCGACGGCGAGTGGGAGGACTATCGCAAGGATGGCACGCCGGTCTGGATCGAGGCCCGGGTGACCCGGATCACCGACACGAACTGGACGCCGATCGGCATCATGGGACTGGCGCATGATATCGGCGACCGCAAGCGCGCGGAGGCGGCTCTGCGCGAGTACGCCGAGCGACTGAAGGTGCTCTCGAGGCGGGTGGTCGAGGTCCAGGAAGAAGAGCGCCGGCACCTGGCGCGCGAACTCCACGACGAGATCGGCCAGTCGCTCACGGTGATCGGGGTCAATCTCCAGGAGGTCCGACGCTCCTGCGGGCCGGAGAATCGGGCGCGGCTGGAAGAATGCCTGGGCGTGGTGCAGCAGACCATCGAGCAGGTGCGCAACCTGGCGCTGGACCTGCGGCCCTCGATGCTCGACGACCTAGGGCTGGTGGCGGCGCTGCGGTGGTATCTCGACGGCCAGGCGCAACGGGTTGGGTATGAGGCGCGATTTCGGGCCGATCTCGCTGAGATCCAGCTCAGCCCGGCAGCGACCATCATCGCCTTCCGGGTGGCGCAGGAGGCGCTGACGAACGTCGCCCGCCACGCGCAGGCGCGGCGGGTCCGGGTGAGGCTGAGGATCCGGGGCAGGACGCTGCACCTCGTCGTGCGCGACGACGGGGTCGGCTTCGATACCGAGGCCACCCTCCGGCGGAATGCGCAGGGCGAGGGTCTGGGCCTGCTGGGAATGCGTGAGCGGGCGGCACTTCTCGACGGCCGGATCATGTTCCGCTCGATCCCGCGCCGAAAGACCGATGTCCACCTGATGCTGCCGATCGGCCGCGCCGCGGAGGGCTCGTCGAATGGACACGATCCGAACGGTGATCGCCGATGATCACGCGCTGGTCCGGGCCGGCATCCGCGCGCTCCTCGAGGGACTCGATGGGATCACGGTCGTCGCCGAGGCGGGCGACGGCCGCGCGGCGCTCGGCCTGGTTCAGACGCACCGGCCCGACATCCTCCTGGCCGATATTGCCATGCCGCTGATGAACGGGCTCGAGCTGGCCGCAAGCGTGACGCGCACGAGCCCGTCGACTCGGGTAATCATCCTGAGCATGCATTCCAGTGAGGAGTATGCCAACCGGGCGCTTCAGGCCGGCGCGGTCGGCTATCTGCTGAAGGACGCGGGCCTGGCCGAGCTGGAGTTGGCCGTGCGAGCCGTCGCGCGGGGCGAGACCTACCTCAGCCCGGCGGTCTCGAAGCACGTCATCGCCGACTACCTGCAACGCACGGCCGGAACTCATCCCCGGATCGGTCCGCTGACCCCCCGCCAGCAGGAAATCCTCCGGTTGATCGCCGAGGGCGAAACCACCAAGTCGATCGCCCGTCGGCTGGGAATCAGCGTCAAGACAGTCGAAACGCACCGGGCGCAGGTGATGGACCGGCTCGATATCCGCGACATCGCCGGCCTGGTGCGGTACGCAATCCGCATCGGACTGATCGGGTCGGAGGACTGAGGAAGAGAAAACAGACTCACACAATCATAGTGCCACGCACATCGGCATCACTCTCCGGTTTCTCCTGAGGGAACGGCCAGGCATTTACCGATAGCCGCGCGCGATCGGCCCGCTACGATTCTTATGACCCAGGCCATGGATGTCTGGCCACGGGGCGAGAGGACAGAGTTCGTCGACCGTTGCGCGATTGAAGCGCCGTGTCCGGCTGATCGGGAGAGATTCTTGATGATTCGCATCGCGACCCGGCACCCGGCCGGATCGGAAAATGGGCGTCCGCCGACGGATCTTCCCGCCAAGCTGCTCGAGGTTACGACCCGATTGGCTGGTATCCTGCGCGACCTGGGGCTCCTCGGCCGGGGACCAGTCCGGCCCGAGGAATCGCCAGGTGAAACGACCACGATCTGGACCGACGAGGATTACCTCTACATCGAGGCAATCGTTTCCGACGACCTGGGTGCGTCCATCGACGTCTCGACCTGCGGGAGCAGGGTTCTGGTCCGTATCGAGCGAAGCCACGATCATCAGCGCCGGCAGCCCCGGCCGATTGGGTGGGCCTCAGAGTCCGACGGCCCCTTGCGCGGCACGATCCCAAAACCCACGATTCGGATCGGGCAATGAAGACCTGGGGGATGCACAACGACGACTTGCCGTCGGATCCGTCGCGGGACGAGTTCCCAATCGTCCGGCTGGACATCGAACACCACAGTTTCCGCCAGGCAGCTCTGCTGCTTGAGGCCTCCGGCGGTGAACGCTTCCTCGACACCGACGCGGCTCGCTATCGGTTCACCTCCACGGTCGCGCGGGACGAGGCTCTCGATCGCGTGAGGCGCCGTTTCGGCTGGACGATCGCGTCGCGCTGAGATGACGGGCGATGTGAAGCGTGAACCAGGGGATGGGTAACGCGAAAGACCGGTGATCACCGGCTGTACCACGCCACAACCTTCTCAAGATCCCCTCGCTCGATCAGGGTGCGCTCGAGGTAGCGGATGTGGGGCAATCCCAGCATCGCGTCGCCGCCGAAGTGGTCGTCGACGAGCTGGATCGCGCGCTGCACGGCCTCCACCGGCGGCTGACCAGGCATGGCCCGGCTCAGCCAGAGGATCATCGGCAGGGTAAGGATCAGGGACTCGAGTCCGTCCCAGATCGGCCTGTCGAAGTTGGGCGGGCCGAAAAACTGGAACGAGTTCAGCTTGACCGTGTAATAACGCTCGAGAGTCTCATCCACCTCGGGCGGGATTCCCTGGCGCTGCTCGACATCCTCAAAGCGGATCTCGTCCAGGTAGTCGTTGACCCGCGGAACCCGGCCCCGGCCGCGCGCGAAGCTCCAGCCATCGCGCACGCGGTTCAGGGCCCTGCGCATCCCCGAGGCCTGATTGGTGTCGTGGTAATGCCGGGCGAAGATCGCCAGCAGGACCCGGAAGAGAAGCCGGCCGAGAAGCGGGTCGGGCGGCGGCAGGGTGGCGGGCTCGCGCGGAATGTCGGGCTCGACGGCCGAGCGGACCGCCTGCAAGAATTTGCTCAACTGGCCGCCGCGCACCCCCATCCCGGCGCGGCAGATGCGCACCACCGCCAGGCATTTGCGCAACCGGCGCTCCAGGCGATCGCGACGGTCCTGCGCGATTTCCACCATCACGTCGACCAGGCGGCACGCATCGGGCCAGGAAAGCTCCTGGCCGGTCAGGATCATCGGGGCCGGCGCGGCATCGGCCGAGCGGCCGACGTGGTGCTCCAGCAGATGCGACAGGTGCACCAGGTCCTTCTCGGACTCGGTATCGGCCATCGGCCGGCCCTGATTACCCGCGACCGAGGGGCACGAGAAACGCATTCCGACCCGCCAGTGATTGCCTGCCGGTATCAGCATGAACGGAAAGAGGCGGCAGACGAACGGCTTGACCTCGGGCCCGAAGCGCTCCTGGAGCCGGCAGCGATTCTCGCTCGTCAGGAAGACGCAGCCTCCCTCGCGCCGGTGGTTCAACCGCCACCGGTACGCGCCCCGGGCCACTGGCTTGAACCAGGGACCGGGGGGGATCTTGGGGTCATTCGCGAGGTCGAGTGCCTCGATGCGGCGCTTTTCTTCGTCGGTGACCAGGCCCACCAGTGTCCGGCAGCAGTTGCCGCAGGCATGACACGACCAGTTCTGCACCACGGGCAGATTTCGAATCGGATGCGACATGTTCTACCGTGACTGTCGGCCAGTGCCTGATGTCCGCGGCCACGCGCTCGCCGTGTTGACGTGACGAGGGCGTGAGGCCGGGTCGTTGGTTGCTCGACGTTTATACAATGATTCTGGTCATCGTTCATGCAGGATTCAAGGCGATGATCCAGACTCCGGGATGGCGGGATGGCCGGTCGCAGCCGGACGAGCGGGAGGATTCGCATTCTCTTCCTCGACCGGTACGTCCTTCATCGGGATGAACTCATTGTGCGGGCGAAGCAGACCGACCGGTCCGTCGAAGCGCCAGGAATCGTCCTCTCGCACGAACTGGTAAACCGGGCCAATGCGATCCGTTGGGCAGATCCAGACGTCCGAGCCCTGCCGCCATGCCTGGAAGTTCTTGTTGAAGTTGCGCGGGATGCCGACGAGCCCCTGGCCCTCGGCGGCGACGTCGAGCTTGTGAGTCTCCAGATACCTGCGGCTGCACAGGGCCCGCGCCTGGGCGAGTCGTTCCTCGGGCTTCAGGTCGGTCCGGTTGGCGACGGTGAACAGCTCGGAGCAGGCACGGACCGCGCGGCGCACCGGCGCGGTCACGACGAGTTCGTAGGCCAGCCAGGCGATCAGCGCGCCCACGACACACCCGCCGACAACGAACTGACGCCGCGACAGGACGGGAGGCCGGTCCAGGGGCGAGTCGGACGGTCGATCGACGACCTCGTCGGTTTGCATGGCGACTCCTCGAGACGCGAGATCGAAAAACAGATCGGCGATCAGGCGATCAGGTCTTCAACCGCTTCTTCAAATCATCGCGAAGCCGGTCGATCACGGAGTCGGCCTTGGCCTCGGCGAGGATCTGCTGGATCACGGTCTTGATGCCGCGCGGGCCCCACTGGCAGCCCTGTCGGAGGTACGTCTTGGCCCCCTGCCCCAGGACATAAGACGTCGTGGCGCCGGTGGCGGCCTGGCCGAGGCCGATCGCGCCATAGCCCAGGACGGTCAGGGGCGCGGCCAGCCCACCGGTGGCGACCGTCAGGCCGGCGAGCGACGACTTGAGGCCGCTCGCCAGCAGCCGGCCGGCGACGCTGACGACCCCCATCGCGCCCAGCGCGAGCATCATGTCGCGCACCAGGCTGGTCGCCGTGCGACGGGTGAGCGGGATGCCGTAGAGCTTGCTCAGGGTCACGATCATGCCCACGTCGACCGCCAGGCCGCCGGCCATGTCGGCGACCGGGACCGGGTTGAGCGCCACGGCCGCGCCCTTCGCCATGGCGAAGTTCCAGATCAGGCGGTTGGCCGCCTGGTCGCGGATCTGGACCTTGCGCGCGACGATCTCGGCGTGCAAATCGCCGGCGATGAGCAGGGTGTTGAGCGCAACCAGCGCCTTCCCCTCGCGGTCGAGCACGTCGAGGATGCGGACCTTGAGCGGCTCGATCAGGGGCGCGGGACGCTCCCACTGGATCTGGCTCGTGCCGTCGGGGAGCTGCACCTTGACGCGGAACGGATCCGGCCGCGCGGCGGTCATCACGACGTCCTCGGGCCGGACGAGGTTGCGCACCCGCTCGTCCTTGATCTTGGCGTAAATCTGGTCGCGGTCGAGCTCGGGGTAGCGGTCGATCTGGTTGAAGACGAGGATGATCGGCTTCTGAGCCTCGCGGAGCTGGGCGAGCGCCTCGATCTCGACGCGCTGCATGTCGCCCGAGACGATGAAGAGGATCAGATCGGCGTGGCGGGCGACGTCACGCGCCAGGACCTCGCGGGCCTCGCCGCCGACCTCGTCGATGCCGGGCGTGTCCACGACGACGAGCCGGGCGCCCTCGAGCCCGGGGCGGCCGAGGGTGCTCTGCTCCCACCGCTGGGCCGAGCGGATGACGGTCGTCCCATGGGTGGCGCCGACCGTGAAGACCTCCTGGCCGACGAGGGCGTTGAGCACCGACGACTTGCCGCGGCTGACCATGCCGAACGCGGCGATCTCGATGGTGGTCTCGTCGAGCTTCTGGGTCAACTCGCGGAGCTGCCGCAGCTCGTCGGCCAGCGCGGTCTCTTCCTCGGGCGTGAGCCTGAGCCCGGCGATGGTCTCCTCGAGGCTCTCGCGCGCCTGCTCGACGGCCCGATCGGGGTCGGCGGCGGCGGTCTGTCGGTCGAGTTCCTCGAGCAAGGCGTTCAGCTCCTCGTCATCGCCGGTCATGGGGCCGGTCCTTCACGGATGATTGGCTGTTCTGGATGGCGGCCTCGCACCACTCGCACGTGCGTAACAGGTCGATGTCGCCATGGATCAGGCCAACGAACTGGATCGCCAGCGGCATCCGATCTTCGAGCAAGCCAACGGGAAACGAGACGGTCGGAAGCCTGGTGAAACTCCAGGGCGAGTTGAACGATGGATCGCCGGTGGTCGAGGGATCAGTGGCCGTTCCGACCGTGGCTGGAGTGACAAGTGTGGCGTCCCCAGCCCCGACGCTCGATACCATAACACTCGCCATCGTCGCATTCTGGCAATTTCTCGCCCGGAGATAATCCAGCGCCAGGATGGAACGCCCCTCCAGGACAAGTTCACGAATGCGGTCCGGGTATTCCTCCAGGAACTCGTCCAGCCACGTGGAATGGACGTTGGCCGCTTCGGCCGACATGATCAGCCGGTGGTCCCGGATCACCTCATCGAAGTCGACGGGGTCGTCGGCGTCCGCAATCGGGACGCCCTGCCCTGCCAGCGCCTCGAGGGCCGCTTCAAAAACGGGGCGGGCGGCGGGGTCGAGACGGCGATCGAAGAAGCCCCGCAGACGCAAGAGCTGAGGAGGCGCGACCCGGGTCGAATCGTCCCCCTCGGGCCGCTTCTTGCCTGCCCAGGATTTATGAATCGCCCCGTAAACGGATCGCAGATCCGAGACAGAACGCGCGAGTGGGCCAACATGATCCAGGCTCTGCGCGAACGGCAGCACGCCGGAGGTCGACACGGTAATCGGGCTCGGCTTCATCCCCGCCACACCGCAGAACGACGCCGGCCGCGTGATCGAGCCGCCCGTCTGGGTTCCGATCGCCGCGTAGCACATCCCGCAGGCCACTGCCGCCGCTGAACCGCTCGACGATCCGCCGGGAGTCCGGTCGAGGTTCCAGGGGTTGCGCGTCGGCGGCGGGTCGATCCACGCATACGGCGTCGTCACCGTCTTGCCCATGATGACCGCGCCCGCCGAGCGCAGCCGGGCGACGACGTCGGCATCCTTCTCGACGATCCGGTTCGCCCAACGTTTGGCGCCGCAGGCCGTCGGCAAGCCCTGCACGTCGATGATGTCCTTGATCCCCATCGGGATGCCGTGCAACGGCCCGCGATCGTGGCCGGACCGCAATTCCTCATCCAGCGCCCGGGCCTGGGCCATCGCGCCGTCGCGGTCGAGCACGACCCAGGCGTGAACCTTCGGCTCCCAGGCATCGACCTGCTCGAGGCAGGCATTGAGGATGTCGACGCAGCTCAC
>JAKAUH010000596.1 GCA_021818605.1 Planctomycetota bacterium | reverse complement strand
GACCATCCCGGGGCGGGGGCAGTGGCGAACGGTCCGGGTGTGGTGCGGGACGGAGCTCCGTCTCCCGATCGGCGGACACACAGAGCCACCTCCGACAACCGGACCGGTCGGATCTGGATCGGCGGACGCAGCCGCCTCCTGCATCGGCCCCGATCGCTCTTTTGGAGCCGGGCTCCGTCAGTCCTCGACTTCCTCGACCGAGAGCAGCACGCGGCGGATCATGGCGGGGAGCTCGTCGTCGCCCATGTCGGACCATTGCCCGAAAAGGAGCACGGTGCGGGACTCGGTGCGGTAGCTGCGGATGGCGGCGGCGTTGGTGATGTCGAGCGAGAAGAACGCGATGTCGTAGCCCGTGGCGTGGTGTCCGTTGCGCGACTCGAGGGCCGGAGTGACATCGAGCTCGGGGTATTCGACCCGCATGGCCTCGAGCACCTCGTCGGCGACTCCGGCCGGGTCGGGGCACGATTCGTCGGTGCGCACCAGGGCGAATCCCAGCCCGCCCGGGTCCTGGACCTCGATCGTGGTCGCGTCGCCGTCCTCGGTCTCTTCCAGTTCCCAGTCCAACGGATACTGGAAACGGACCCCATGGTCCTCGTAGGTTTGGATTGTCACCGCGAATCCTCCTGCGACGCGAACGCGTTGACGTGCGGGAATGTGTGTCCCCTCCGGTGATCGTAGCATTGGCCCTCGGGCCTGCCAAGCGAGCGATTCGCGAACCGGCGTCGAGCCGCGCCGGCTTGGCCGACCGCCTCGCGGGCTGTTACATTATCAGCGTGCCGGCGGTCTCGCGGCGCTGTCGTACCCACCGGCCGCGCCGGGATGGTCCGGGAGCCGACCGGCGAGAACCCTTTGCCGCGATCCAGCGAGTCGAATACGAACCATGCGCGTCCTGTCGGGAATCCAGCCCTCGGGTGCCCTGCACATCGGCAACTACTTCGGCGCCTTGCGGCAGTTCATCGAGCTCCAGCGCGAGAACGACGCCTATTACTTCGTCGCCAACTATCACGCGCTGACCAGCGTCCGCGACGCCGAGCGGCTGCGAGCGTACACGTTCGACGTGATGGTGACGATGCTCTCGCTCGGGCTGGATCCCGAGCGCGCCACACTGTTTGTGCAGTCCGACGTGCCCGAGACGGCCGAGCTGGCCTGGCTGCTGACAACCGTCACTCCGATGGGCTGGCTGGAGAAGTGCGTCAGCTACAAGGACAAGGTCGAGCAGGGGCTATCGCCCGAGCATGGGTTGTTCGCCTACCCGGTGCTCCAGGCGGCCGACATCTTGCTCTACGACGCCGATCTCGTCCCCGTCGGCCAGGACCAGAAGCAACACCTGGAGGTCACCCGCGACATCGCCGAGCGGTTCAACCGGGTCTATGGCGGCGGCGAGGACGTGTTTCGGCTGCCCGAGCCGCATATCCTGAAGTCCGTCTCGGTTGTTCCGGGCGTCGACGGCCGAAAGATGTCGAAGAGTTACAATAATACGATCGACATCTTCGACGAGCCGGCGGCGATCCGGAAGAAGGTCAAGCGGATCGTCACCGATAGCACGCCCGTCGAGGCGCCCAAGGATCTCGAGGGGGATTCGCTGCTCGCCCTCTACCGGCTCTTTGCGACGGCCGAGGATATCGCCGAGATCGAGCGGCGGTACCGCGAGGGGGGCATCGGCTACGGTGAGGTCAAGACGCGGCTCGCCGAGGCGATCATCGAGCGGTTCGCCGAGCCTCGCGAGCGCCGGGCCTAGCTGCTGGCGCATCCGGAGCGGGTCCAGGAGGTCCGCGCCGCGGCCGCCGAGCGGGCCCGGGCCACGGCTCGGGTTGTCCTCGACCGGGCGCGATCGGCCTGCGGCGTGGCGTGAGACGTCCGGGCGGTCGAGCGGCCGATTGAACCGCGGGGTCATCAAAGCGCGCCGCCACCCAAGACGATTGTGGCAGGCCGACTTGACACATGATCGCGGGTAGGCGGTTTACGCGACGGCGGATGACGCCTATAATATGGCCCGGCTTCGCGATGAGGGCACCAACCCGCCGGGCCTGGCGCTCGCCGGGCAGCGACCGGTCCTCTCCTCTTCCTCCGCCGAGCCGGCCCGACTGGACTGGTACGACGAGACGTCCTCGGCCCCCGGGGCACGACACCGGGTCGATCGGCCCGCGCCCGGGCATTCCTGGCCCGCATGCGAACAACTGGAGGAACCATGAAGGACCGATTCCGTCCCGAGCAGCGGCGGGATTTGCTCCGTCGCGGCTTCAGCCGCCGCGACTTCGCGCGGCTGGCGGCGCTGATGACCGCCGGGGCCGCGTTGCCGTTCTACAACGAGGCCGCGCTGGCGCAGGGGCTCTCGGCCGACCGGCGGATGCCGGCCGACGCGATCAAGCTGAATGCCAACGAGAACCCGATGGGTCCGTGCCCCGAGGCCGTCGAGGCGATCCAGAAGCTCGTCCCGCTGGGAGGCCGCTACCTCTATAATGAGACCTTTGCGTTCATGGACGTGATGGCCGAGTCCGTCGGCCTGCCTCGCGACCACGTGATGGCCTTTGCCGGCTCGAGCGACCCGCTCCATCGCGTCGTCCTGGCGTTCACCGGGCCGAGGAAGAGCTTCGTCGTCGCCGACCCTGGCTATGAGGCCGGCCAGCGCGCGGCCGAGTTCGTCGGGGCCAGGACGATCAAGGTCCCCCTCCGCAAGGACTGGTCGCACGACGTTCGCGCCATGGCCGCCGCCGACCCCGAGGCCGGCGTGATCTACGTCTGCAACCCCAATAATCCCACCGGCTCGGTGACAACGCGCGAGGAGATCGAGTACCTCGTCGAGAACAAGCCGAAGGACGCGGTCATCCTGCTGGATGAGGCCTACATCCACCTGTCGACGACGGCCGAGCCCGGCACGCCGATGGTCGCCTCGGACAAGGACGTGATCGTGCTGCGGACGTTCTCGAAGCTCTATGGCATGGCCGGCCTCCGTGCCGGGGCCGCGCTGGGGCGGCCCGATCTGCTCCTGAAGATCCGCGGCTACGCCGCCGGCGCCCTGCCGGCGACGGGCATGGTGGGCGCGATTGCCAGCCTCAGGGCGAAGGGCCTGGTCGAATCGCGCCGGAAGATCATCACCGAGATCCGCGAGGAGACGGTCGGCTGGCTCAAAAAGAAGGGGTTCGACGTGATCCCCTCCGAGGCCAACATGATCATGATCGACGTGCATCGCCCCGGGCGCGAGGTGAACCAGGCGCTGAAGCAGCACAAGATCTACGTCGGGCGGTCGTGGGCAGCGCTGCCGAACCACATCCGCGTGACGATCGGCACCCACGACGAGATGGCCAGATTCCGGTCGGCGTTCGGCCGGGTGATGAATGTCTGAACCCGGAACCGACCAGCCACAGCCCATCGCCGGCGGCACGGACACCACGACCATGGAGCGAAGCCGGCGGGCTGGACCGTCGCCGTTCGGCCGGGCTTGGTTTCGGCTCCGCGCCGGGCGCCGCGGCGAGGGCCATGGCTACGGCTGGCGGAATCTCGTCGGCGACATCGCCGGCGGGGCGATCGCCGCGCTCGTCGCGCTTCCCTACGGCCTGGCCCTGGCGCGGCTGGTGGGGCTGCCGGCCGAGCTGGGACTGTTCACCTCGATCCTCACGGCTCCGATCACCGCGATCCTGGGCCGGAACCCGGTGCTGATCGGCGGCACATCCAGCGTGACGGTGCCGTTTTTGAAGTCCGCGGTGGCCGCGCAGGGGATCGGCGGCGCGGCGAAGGTCGGGCTGGCGGCGTCGATCTTCCTGATGATCTTCTGCGTGCTGCGGCTGGGGCGTTACGTGGCGAAGGTGCCGCACGCGGTGGTCTCGGGATTCTCGTGCGGCGTCGGCGCGATGATGGTGATCCTCCAGCTCCGGACGCTGCTCGGCCTGCCCGAGCGAATCCCTGGATCAGGTCCGTCCACCCCGATCGGTCAGCTCGGGGCGGCACTTTCGAGCCTGGGCGCGGCGCGATGGCCGCCGATACTGCTTGGGGCGATCGTCGTGATCGGCGCGATGGCCGCGGCCCGGCGCTGGCCGCGTTCGCCGGCGCCGTTGCTGGGCGTGATCCTGGCGGTGGCCGCGGCCTGGCTGCTCGGCTGGCGCGAACGGCCGCTGGGCCGCCTGACCCTGGACCTCCCGCCGCTGGCCGGATTCACCTGGCAGCCGAGCGACGTCCGCGAGGTTCTGCCGGCCGCGCTCGGGTTGGCATTCGTGGTCAGTGTGAATATCCTGATCACCTCGCGAGTCGTCGAGCACTTCCAGGGCCGGCACCGGCCGCTCCGCGCGGCGGACGCCGATGGCGAGCTGGGGGCCTATGGCATCGCGAACCTGTTCGCCGGGGTCTTCGGGGCACCGATGAGCGTCGGGATTCCGGCTCGGAGTCTGGCGAATGTCCGTTGCGGCGGGACGACGCGGCTGTCAAACTTTCTCCACGCGGTCTTCCTCGTCGGGTTGCTCTGGTTCGGCGCCCGGGCGCTGGCCCATATCCCGATGGCCGCGCTGGCGGGCGTGACGGCTTATGTGGGGATCGGCCTGCTCGAATGGAGCACCTGGCGGCGGCTGCATCGGATGAGGCGGCTGGACGCCGCGGCGTTCTTGCTCACCGCGGCGGCCGTGCTGACGACGAACGCCATCGCCGCGGTCGCGCTGGGATGCTCGCTGCATGTCGTTCGGCACGTCGCTTCGCGAGTCGCGGCGCTGCCGAGGTTCTCCGCCATCGGGCAGCCCGAGGGCGAGCCCCGATAGCTGGCGGCGGATCGTTCGAGGTGACGGATGGAAGAAGCCCCGGCGGACATTTCGGAGATGTCCGGTGAATCCACCGGATTCTGGGACGAGGACCAGCCGGAACCCGAACCCGTCGAGCCGGTCAGTCTGTGGGATGCCTGGTGGCAGGGAGCCATCCGCGGGGCGCGCCTCGCGTCGATCCTGATCAGCCCGTTCGTGGGCATGATGCTCCTGCCGGGCCTGGCGCTCCTGCATTTTGGGCTGGGGACCGGGCACGGGTTCGGGCTTCCAAATCTGGTGGTGGAGGCGCTGGAGGTCCTGGCCTCTGTCGGTGCGCTGGGAGCGCTGGTTGGCGGAGTGCTGGGCGTGTACGCCGCCGCGCGATCCGGACTTCGCGATGACAAACCAGCCCGGGGCTGGTGGGCCGCATTGAATCGGCCGATCAACCTCGGGCGGTCGAGCCCGACGGCCGGCCGTCCGAGCCTGGCGGGTCCGGCGTGGTTCGGCGCGAAAGTGACGTTCCTGGTCATCGCCGTGATCACCGAGTTCCTGGTCGCGTGGCTGAGCATGGCCAGGGGCCTGGGTATCGCCGGGGTCTTCCATCTCAATGCGGGCGGGCTCGACAAAATGCCGCATCCCGCACTTCTCTCGGTGCTGGTGCCGCTGGTGGCGACAGGCTATGCGCTGGCCTTCGGTGCACCGATCGGTTGGATTGTGGGGCTTGGTCGGTTGGCCTGGTGGAAGCTGCGGGGCAGGGCGAATCGTCCGGCTACCGACCGGCGAACAGGCTGGTTCCGACGGCGCCGAGAGCCCGGGACGACAGGTCGGCCCGCTCCCGAGCGACGATTCCTCCCGCGGACGCCGTACCTGCTCGGCGTGCTGCTCCAGTTCGTGATGGTCGGGTCCGTCGGCCTGGGCATGTACTCCGCATGGCGGGTTCATCAGCGGCTCGAGGAGGCGATGGCCGTCGCCGAGATCGACGACCCCTACTGGCGGCTCGACGATCTGCTGGCTCATCGCGAGCCGGTCCCGTATGCCGAGAACGCGGCGGTGGTTGTGGCCGAGGCCCTCGACCTGATGCCCCGGATGTGGCCGCCACCCGCTCCGCCGAAGGGCCGAAAGCCCCAGACGTCCAAGGAAGAGCTGGGCGAGGCTTTCGCTCGCCTGGGATCGATGCCCGAGAACCTGAAACTCGACATGGCGACGGCCCGGTCGATCGAGGCCGAGCTGGACAAACGGCGCGAGGCGCTCCAGATCGCCAGGACGCTGGTCCACTACGACCGCGGCCGGCACGAGCTGACGATCGGGCCGACCGTGATCGACACCCAGCTCCCCGAGACCCAGGCCACCCGGAACGCGACACGGCTGCTCTGCATCGACGCGGCGCTGCGGGCGGATCGGGGCGCTCTCGACGGTGCCCTCGAATCCTGCCGCGCCTCGGTGGTCGTCGGCCGGTCGATCGGCGACGAGCCGTTCATGATCTCACAGCTCGTCCGTATCGCGATCGGGTCTTATACAATGCAGGCCACGCGGCGGGTCCTCGGCCAGGGTCAGCCATCGGACGCCGCGCTCGCGAGGATCCAGTCGCTCATCCTCGACGAGCGGGACGAACCGCTGCTGCTCCACGCCGTCCGCGGAGAGCGGGCGCAGATGGACGAACTCATCCGGCGCATCCGGGATGGAGAGGTGCCGATCGAGGCACTCAGCAATGAGAGGTGGAAGCCGGATGGCTCCGGCTCGCGGTACACGGTCGCGCCCTGGGCCAGGCTCAATTTCGACAACCAGAGGGCGCTCGAGCTGGAGCTGCTGAACGACGCTGTGTCGATCGCCGAGACGACTCCGGAGGAACGACCTTCGATGTGGCAGGCGTGGGATCAGCGCATCCGAGGCATCAGCCGGCAATGGCATAGCAGCGTCACGTCGGACTTCGCGATCCTCATCACGCCAGCCCTCAAGTCTGGTGGAACGGCCCACGCACGCTGGCAAGCCGAGTTGGGCGCGATGGCCATCCTCCTCGCCGCCGAGCGTCATCGCCAGCGCACCGGCGCCTGGCCAGACTCGGTCGCCGCGATCGACGCGAGCATTCTCGGGGATCCTCCGCTCGACCCGTTCACCGAGCAGCCCTATCACATCGAGCACCGCGACGGCCGGCTGTTCGTCTACTCGCTCGGTCCGAACCTCCGGGACGAGCACGGCGATTACAACGTCCGGAAGTGGGGGACAAGTGCGACCGACCAGGACGATGTCGGGGCGATCGGATGGGACGTCGAGCTGCGCGGGCTGATCGCCGTCGAGGAAGATGACGAGGAACCTGGCGATGACACCGCTCGCTGAATCGGCTGCAACCTGGATTCTTTCCCATCGGCGGCTTATCCGGGAAAATCGCGGATAGCCCGGCGTTCGTCCGGGCATTCCTTTTAGAGACCGCGAATGGAACCGGACGACAGGGGCTGTTGGAAGACGGCCCGAGCCGCAATGACCTCGATCACACGCGACATCCAGACGCTGTTTGACTCGGGCACCGCCGCCGGCCTTTCCGACCGGCAGTTGCTGGATCGGTTCGCCGACCGCCGCGACCCAGGGGCCGAGGCCGCCTTCGAGGCACTCGTCCGCCGGCATGGTCCGATGGTCCTGCGGGTCTGTCGGAGCGTCCTTCCCGACGCGAACGATGCAAACGACGCGTTCCAGGCGACGTTCCTGGTCCTGGTCAGGCGCTCTGATTCGTTGCGGCGGCTGGACGCGATCGGCGGGTGGCTGCACGGGGTGGCCTCGCGATTATCGGCGAGGGCGCGGGTCGACGCGGCGAGACGGCGGACGGTCGAGGGTCGCGCGGCGCTGCAAGTCGTCGAGGCCGTCGGTCCAGAAACCGCCGGGAATCCCGACCGCGACGAGTCCGTGCGGATCGTCCAGGACGAGGTGCGTCACCTGCCCGAACGGTATCGCGCCGTGGTGGTGCTGTGCCACTGGGAGGGCCTGACGCAGGAAGAAGCGGCGGCCCGGCTGGGCTGTCCGCTGGGCACGGTGCGGAGCCGGATCGCCCGGGCGCGAGACCTGTTGCGCAGGCGGCTGGAGCGCCGGGGCCTGGGGCCGGCGGTGATCGGACTGGAGGCGGCGCGAGGGCCGACGGGGCTCGATCCCTCGCTCGTCCAGAAGACGGTAACAGTGGCGATGGGATACCTCAGTGGCGGCGGGACAACCGTGCTGATTCCCGCCGCGGTGGCTTCACTGGTCCAGCGGACCCTCTGGAGACTGACGATGATCAAGATCGGTGGCATCTCGGCCGCGGTGGTGCTCGTCGCGCTCGCCGGCCATGGATTCGGACTGGGTCTCGGGCGAGGAGCCAGGACCACCCCCGCCGCACCGGGCGATCAGAAGCCAAGCAGGGCTCAGGCGAAAGCAACGTCCCCGGGGCGGGTGCAGTCGAGCGTCTCGGGCGTTGTCAGGATCATCAAGATCATCCCCGATGGGACGGTCGTCAAGAAGGGCCAGATGATCGTCGAGCTCGATTCGTCGAACCTGCACGATCAGCTCGTCAACCAGATGATCACCTCGAAGGCCGCCGAGGCCAACTATCGAAATGCGAAGCTGGCCCGTGAGGCGGCTGACCACGAGCTGAAAGCCTATGTCTCCGACCTGTTCCCTCGCGAGGAAAGCGAGGCGAAGGGCGAGGTTGAGGTCGCCGAGAAGGAGCTGGCGGTTGTGGAAGCCGACAAGGATGTGTTCCGTGCCGGTGGGGATATCGGCGAACTGGGCCGGAAACGCCAGGAGCTTGAACTTGCCCGCGCGAAGCTCAAGGTCGAGAAGGCCCGGAACCGGCTGCACATCCTGACCACCTACACCCGGGACAAACGGATCGGCGCGCTCAACTGGGACGTGAAGAATCGTCATTGGGATGAGCTGGCGAAGCAGGCCTCGTGGGAGCTGCAGAAGAACAAGGAGTCGAAGCTGAAGGATGAGATTCTCGCCTGCACGATCCTCGCCCCCAACGACGGAACAGTGGTCCTCTCCGGGGCCATCGAGGAAGGGTCGAACGTTCGCGAGCACGACGTCATCCTGCGGGTGGTTCCCCCTCCTGGTTCAGACGCCTCGAGCAAGTAATTCCATCTCTTCGCACCGGCGGTCGCGTCCGGCCCCTCGCCGGCATCATCGCGCCACCCATCCAGATCGTCTCTCGCGATTTTCGCCCCGAATCACCAGAATCCACGGATAGCTCGGCCGGGTTCCCGGCACTACACGCGACTTTCCGGGATGGGTTGAGCGAGAGGAGGGTTCACGAGCGATGATCGGCGGTCCTTCTTATGCCCTGTTGCGCGACCTCCAGACATTGTTCGACACCGGGCCCGTCGGCGGCCTGACTGACCGGCAGCTCCTGGACCGGTTTCTCCGGCGTCAGGATCCCGGGTCGGAAGCAGCCTTCGAGGTGCTGGTCCGCCGGCACGGGCCGATGGTCCTGCGCGTCTGCCGCAACGTGCTGCGGGACTGGAACGACGCCGAGGATGCGTTCCAGGCGACCTTTCTAATCCTGGCGCGCCGGGGCGGATCGATCCGCAAGCGCGACTCGGTCGAGAGCTGGCTGTTCGGCGTGGCCTGCCGGGTGGCGGCGAGGGCGCGGGTCGAGGCGGCGCGGCGGCGGGCGGTTGAACGCCGAGGGGCGCAGGCGGCCGACGCGGCACTCGGACCACCGCCGGACGACGAGGCCGACAGTCAGGAACTCGGCCCGATCGTGCAGGAAGAGGTCCGGCGGCTGCCCGAGAAGTACCGGGCCCCGCTGGTGCTCTGCTACTGGGAGGGCCTGACCCAGGAGCAGGCGGCGACGCAGCTCGAGATCCCGCTCGGCACGGTCCGCAGCCGACTGGCCCGGGCCCGCGACATCCTGCGGCGCCGGCTTGGTCGGCGCGGGGTGGCGTCGGTCGCGGGGATTGCCGCCGCCGGGTTCGATTTCGTTTCGGCCGGACCGATCCCGGTCGCGGTTCCGGATGCCTGGGTCGCTGCGACGGTCAAGGCCGTCACCAGTTTCACGGCGGGCGCCGGTCCCGCCGCGGCGGGGGCCGTGTCGGCGTCCGTCGCCTTGCTGGCAAGGAGTGTCGTGAGGAGCTTTTTCATGATGAAGCTGAAGACCTGCGCGATGGGACTGGCGTTCGTGGGAATCGGTGCGGCCGGGGTCATCCTCGCCGCGCCGGACGACGGCCAGAAACGTCTGAAGGATGCGGTATCGCGAGGCGCGACCCGGCAGACTGCGGTCTCCGAGAAGGAGACCACAAAAACGAAGGACGGCCATGCACCCAGGGCCATGCCGGAGTACATCATCGAGCCGCCCGACCAGATCATCGTCGAGGTCCTCGAGGCGCTGCCGGGCCGTCCGATTTCGGGCGAGCGGCTCGTGCGGCCCGACGGGAAGATCTCGCTGGGATACTACGGCGATGTCTACGTCGCCGGGCTCTCCCTCAGCGAGGCCAAGGAGAAGATCGTGCAGCATCTGCGCGGGTACATCTCCGATAAGATCCTGGGGTTGACCCAGTCGGACGACGAGTCGGATGGCCAAAAACCCGTGCCGCCAGCCCGACTTCGATTGACGGATCGGGTCTTCATCGAAGTCACGGCGATGAACAGCAAGGTCTTCTACGTCCAGGGGGCCGTGAGCGTACCCGGACGCCTGCCGTTCACCGGCCAGGAGACGGTCCTCGATGCCCTGAACATCGTGGGCGGACTCTCGCCCCGCGCGGATTATTCCCGAGTGGTCCTGCATCGTCCGCCGTCGCCCAGGACGAAGGCACCCGGTCAGGAGCTGCCGGTCAACATCGACGAGATCGTGACGGGCAGCGACCCGACGACCAACTACCAGCTTTTGCCGGGCGATCGGCTGGTTGTTCCGTTCAAGAAAGGCGAGGGCGACCGTCCAACCCGCGAGCCGGAATCCTCGCAGGTGCCGACGGCCAATGATTCCGAGGACGCCGGCGCCTCGCGTCGGTTCGAGGGCACGATCCGGCCCAGGCGGCTGCCGCCCGGTGCGGCTCACCGGGTCCTGGGCGCACCCGCCGGGCCGGACCTCCGCGACATCGAACGGCGGCTGGATGTGCTCGAACGGAAGCTGGATCGGGTGCTCGAAGCCCTCGAGGAACGCGGGGGCAGAACGGCTGAATGACGAAATCAGAATTCAGCCACCCAGTTATCGCGGCGTCGAGACTTGTCCGGTAAATTGGGACGTGGAGAATCGGTCCGGGGCTGGCGTGACACGATGCGGCGGCCGGGCCGATTCCCTTCCGCCATCTCCGCGTTCCAGGTCTTTTCGACGTCCCCGGGAGAGCCCCTGGCCATGACACGGCTCAGCAAGACGGCTGCGGCGCTGACGGTCCTCTTGTGTGGTGTAATCACGGCGAACGGCCAGGCCCAGCAGGCCGACGAGGTACGGCCGAGCCCCGGAATGCGGGCGCAGCAACGAGGGCAGTCCACGGTCCCTGAGGCACGCACCGGGCGGCGCCGGCTCTCGGAGGAGACGTTGAAGTCACTCCGCGAGATGCCGGCCGGCAATGAGCCCGACCTTGGGCTCGAGTACGACCCAGAGATGCCATCGACCGAGCCCGCAGAACCTGAGATGCCACCCGTGCCTCAACGTACGCGGCCGCCGATTCCGGAGGGCAACCCGTTTGAAGAAGAAGCGAACCCACCACAGCCGCAGAGTCGCCCTGGACCGGTGAAAACGCCGAAGCGTCCCGAGTACATCATCGAACCTCCCGACCTCATCGTCGTCGAGGTTTTCGAGGCGCTGCCCGGCCGGCCCATCTCGGGCGAGCGATTGGTCCGCCCCGATGGCCGGATGAGCCTGGGTTTCTATGGAGATCTCCCTGCCGCGGGCTGCACGCTCGATCAGCTCAAGGAGAGGATCGTCCTCCACCTGCGGAAGTTCCTCAATGATGAGGTCCTCGGCCTCGTGCAGCGCGATCCTGATACGGGCGAACTCAAACGCGATCCCGAGAACCCGGCCGAGATCTGGTTCAAGGACCCGCGCGAAACCGACCGCGTCTTCGTCGACGTGACGGCCTACAACAGCGCAAAGGTCTACGTCATGGGCGAAGTCCTGGTTCCAGGGGCGCTGCCCTACACGGGTGGAGATACCGTCCTGGATATGATCCAGTACGTCGGAGGGCTGCTCCCGAGTGCCGACCAGGACAGGATCCGCCTGATCCGAAGCTTTCCGAAGGGCTCGCCCGCGCGGGCTCTTCGGATTGATTACAGGCAAGTCGCGATGGGAACGGACTCGTCGACGAATTACACCATCCTGCCCAACGACCGCCTGGTGATTCCCCGGCTCAAGATCGTGGAGGATGCGATCCAGCGACAGCGAGAATCCGCTGTCGGGCTGCCGCTACCACAACCCAGGAGCCAGTCGCGAACCGACCAGCACACGCAGCAGAGTATCTATTTCAACCGTCGAACTCCGCTCCCCAATCCCCATCCCAACGAGGAGCTGGAAAAGCGAATCGAGGAGCTGGAAAAGAAGCTCGACACGCTGATCGAAGCGGTCGGGAAGCTGGAGCCGAAGCCCGGAGCACCGCCCGAACAGCCTCACGGTGAGGCCGACGGCGACGGACGGCCAGAACCGGACGACATGGCCACCGAGGAATTGGCGCCGGTCCCTCCGCGCCGGCCGCGGACAGCGATCCGGTCACCGCGGAATCGGAGGCGTGGCGCCAACGAAATGCGCCCGGCTCCGCCCCGGCGGCCACGACCGACCGTCCCGTTCGCCGAATCGCCGGAATGACGTCTGGCCGAGGCCACGCCTCCCTCGTCATCGCCCGGCCCACACGTTAAAGTGGAGCCCGTGGGCGATGGCGTCGTCTCGGATCGGGCCATCGCCGCGGGGTCGGAGCGAGGCATCGCGACCCCGCGATGTGATCCGACTGGGACGAGAAAAAGGACGGCTGTCGATGCGATGGGTGACCGTGGCCACCGACGAGGGGGCAAGGGCGTGCATGGTCGATCAGGGAGAATACATCGACGTCAACGCC
>JAKAUH010000033.1 GCA_021818605.1 Planctomycetota bacterium | reverse complement strand
TGAGTGACCGTTGACCGGTGGCATCCAGCTTCAGTCCCACCCTGATAACGACATGCAACATGCGGGCCTGGGGCGCGTGCCATCATTGCGAGCGGGCCGGCCAGTGCCCGGCCAGCCGCCCTGGATCACCACGGCGACGCCGAGGAACACCGCGAAGGGGAGCATGGTCTCCAGCAGGTTCCACCCAAAATCCGTTCCGAACACCGTCGCCCGCACTCGCTGCCCGGTCTCGGACTCGCAGAACGGACAGGCGGCCTGCGGCGACGCCATCAGCACGAGCATCGCTGCCACCGCAGCGGCCATCCAATTTCGCAACCAAATGGGCGACCCCTCTTCTGTTCGATCGTCGTTCCACCCCCGCCCGACCCCTCGTTCGGCCTTTCACACGATTCCGGTCTCGCTGGATGGCCTGCGATCCCTGCGCCCGCGATCGCGCAAATTCGGGGCATGGCCCAGAACGGCGCCAGGACGCTCGAATCCGGCCAGCCACGCGGCCTGCCGGACGATTGCTTCCGGGCGTGGCTGTCCGACGGCAGGATCTGCGCCCGGGATTTCGTCAATCTTCACATGACCGGCGGGACCGCCCGAACCGGCGGGATCCGACCGATTGTGCCGGGCGGCCACCCGGCTCGCCGACTCGCCTCGCCGACGATGCGCCGGGGATCGGGGAGCCCGGCCACCCGATCGGATGGTACAATCCAGGGTCCGCGGGAATGACAGAATCCTTGACGAAAGCCCGACATCCATGATCGACCCTCGAGTAGCCGGCGGCCTGAGAGACCTGCCGCCGTCCGTGATGATCCCCCGAGAGCGCATGCTGGCGGCCTTCCGCCGGACGTTTGGCGCGTTCGGGTTCGTGCCGATCGAGACGCCGCATATCGAGCGGATGGAGGTACTCACCGGCAAGGGAGCCGGGTCCGACGAGGTGCTGCGGCAGATCTTCGAGGTGACGAACAAGGGGGGCACGCCCGGCGAGCTGGCGCTCCGGTTCGACCTGACCGTGCCACTGGCCCGGTTCGCCGCGAAGCACATCGACGAGCTGGGCACGCCGTTCAAGCGATACGCGATCGGCTCGGTGTTCCGCGGCGAGCGGCCGGCGAAGGGGCGGTTCCGCGAGTTCGTCCAGTGCGACTTCGACACGATCGGCACCGAGAGCGCCGTCGCTGACGCCGAGACCGCGCAGGTCATCCACGCCGCACTCGACGCCGCGGGCGTGCCGGGGTTCACGATCACCCTCAACCACCGCAAGATCCTCGACGGGTTCCTGAACGCCCACGGACTGGCCGGCGTGACCGGCCAGGTGCTTCGCTCGCTCGACAAGCTCGCCAAGATCGGCCGGGACGCCGTGCTCGGCGAGCTCGAGCGGTCGGCCAGCGAGGGAGGGCCGGGGCTGGCGAACGATCAGGCCCGGCGGGTGCTCGACTTCGCCGAGTCCGGGCGCGGCGGGGCCGAGGTGCTCGACGGCGTCGAGGCCAGCCTGGGCTCGGATCCGGCCGTCGCGCACGGGATCGCCACGCTCCGCAATGTCCTCGCGCTGCTCGACGCGGCGGGCGTGCCACGCGACCGGCTGGCGATCGACCTGGGCCTGGCGCGCGGGCTCGACTATTACACGGGGACCGTGTTCGAGACGACGGTCAAGGACTGGGAGAAGTTCGGCAGCATCGCCTCGGGCGGGCGCTACGACAACCTGGCCAGCCTGTTCACAACGCGGCGGCTGCCGGGCGTCGGAGCGTCCATCGGCCTCGATCGGCTGCTCGCCCTGATGGACGAGGCGGGCTGGCTGAAGGCGACAGGGACGACCGCCCCAGTGCTGGTCGCGCAGTTCCCCGGAGTCGAGCCCATCACGCCGTTCAGCCTGGCGGCCCGCCTGCGTGCCGCCGGGATCGGCGCCGAGGTCTATCCCGACCCGATCTCGATCGGCAAGCAAATGGGCTACGGCTCGTCACGCGGGCACAAGCTGGCGGTGATCGTCGGACCTGATGAGGCCTCCCGCGGCGTGTTCAACCTGCGCAACCTGGCCACCCGGGTCGAGGATAAAGGGCTCGATCAGTCGGTGCTCGAGGACTCGGTCCAGAGCATGCTCGAGGTCGTCAGGATGCAGGAGGCCGGAGTATGACCGCGCGTTCACAACCCCCCCTGACGGGCCAGTCGGCCGATGTCTCCCCGTCTGCTCGCGCCGAACGGCCGGTGGGTCTGGTCCCGGGCACGCGCGACTGGCTGACGGCCGACTGCGCCCGGCTGTCGTCGCTCGAGTCGTCGCTGCTCGAGAAGTTCGCCCGCGCCGGCTATCTGAGAATCCGCACGCCGATCCTCGAGTACATCGACCTGCACGAGCGCAAGAGCGGCGCGGGGATCGTGGCGAAGCTGTTCGAGCTGGCCGACGCGGGGTCGTCGGGGGTCTGCCTCCGGCCCGAGCTGACCGCCAGCGTGGTGCGCGCCTACGCCGAGTTGCCCGATCCGCTCCCCCCCCTGCCCTGGCGTGTCAGCCTGTCGGGCCCGGTGTTCCGCCGCGAGGATG
The DNA here is from genome assembly GCA_021818605.1 of Planctomycetota bacterium. Classification (GTDB taxonomy): domain Bacteria; phylum Planctomycetota; class Planctomycetia; order Isosphaerales; family Isosphaeraceae; genus JAKAUH01. The sequence continues at coordinate 10,249 of JAKAUH010000033.1, read as the reverse complement.
AGCCAGGGACCGACCGCATGCGGCTCCGTGAGTTCACCCAGGTCGGTGTCGAGGTGCTCGGCGCCGATGGCCCCGCGGCCGACGCCGAGGTCATCGCCCTGGCCGACCGCGCGCTGGCCGAGTCGGGCATCGCCGGTGCGAAGATCCGCCTGGGCCACGTCGGGTTGATCGTCGAGATCCTCGAAGGGACCGAGCTGCCCCCGACGGCCGCTGCGGCACTCGTCGAGATCCTGAGCGCCGCCGCCGCCGAGGGGGGGCGGGTCGTCGCGCTTGAATCGGCCCTCGACCGCCTCGCCGGCTGGCTCAGGCCGGGCGGAGACGCCGATGAGATCGTGCCGGCCGTCGGGTCGTCCGATGCTGCCGGCGTCGATCGCCTGTTCCACCAGCTCGTGCCGAATGTCACCGGTCGGCGCTCGGGGCACGAGATCATCGACCGGATGCGGCGCAAGTGGGACCTGGGCCATCGCCTGGAGAACCTGCTCGGCCGCGTCCGCGACCAGGTGCACCGCCTGGCCGAGCAGCGCGGGCCGGCGCGCTCCGTCCTCGCGCGGCTCTCGTCCGAGATGGCGGAGATCGCACCCCAATCGATCGCCGCACTTCACGACCTGGTCGACCGGCTGGTCGCGCAGGGGATCAACGCCGATCGGCTGGAGCTCGACCTGGGCTTCGGCCGCGGGATCGGATTCTACTCACAGATGATCTTCGAGCTGGTCGTCGCGACTGACTCCGGCCCGCTGGACGTCTGCGGCGGCGGCCGGTACGACGGGCTGGCGCAGGTGCTCGGCGCCGGTGCGGGGCGTGACAGCCGGGGCGTCGGCTTCGCGTTCGGCCTCGAGCGGCTCGCCGAGGTTCTCGATGCTCAAACCCCGCGCGGAAGGGCGCGAACATGACCATGAATTCACCCGCTTCCGAATCCGATTCCGGCACGATCCGCCTGGCGGTCCCGTCGAAGGGGCACCTGTACGAGGGGATCATCGACCTGCTCAAATCGGCGGGCTACAAGGTTCGGCGCGCCAGCGACCGGCAGTACGAGGCGACGATCGTCGGTCATCCGCGGTTCCACGTTGTGTTCATGCGGCCGACGGACATCGTGATCCAGGTGCTCGAGGGCCGTTGCCACCTGGGCGTCACGGGGATGGATGTGTACGCCGAGCACGCGTTCGAGTCCACCTCATCGATCGCGGTCGTCCCCGACCTGGGCTATGGCGGCTGCCGGCTGACGGTCGCCGTGCCCGAGAGCTGGATCGACGTCACGCACATGATGGACCTGGTTGACCTGACGACCGAGTCGCGCGCCGCCGGGCGGACGTTCCGTGTCTCGACGAAGTACCCATCGCTCGTGCGGCAGCACTTCCGCAGCCTGGGCATCTACTACTACCAGCTCATCCAGTCCGACGGCGCGCTCGAATTGCACCCGAGCCTGGGCATCGCCGATATCATCGTCGACCTGACCAGCTCGGGCACGACGCTGAAGGACAACCGCCTGCGCGAGCTGGAGGGAGGCACCATCCTGGACTCGGCCGCGTGCCTGATCGGTCACGCCGCCAGCCTCGCCAGGCTTGTGCGTGAGGGGGACGACGGCCCGCTCGCTCATCTGCTCGACGCGATGGACGGCGTGCGCGGCACCGAGGGCTGGCTGCACCTGGAGGTCGTCGGCAGCGCGGTCGAGGACATCCCCGCGGCGAGGACCGCGGCGGTCGTCGCCGAGTACCTCCGCGAGCAGGGCGGCACGCACATCGCGCGGGGCGACGTGTGGCACAACATCGAGACGGCCGGGTGGCGGGTGACGGCGCTCCTGCCGGTGCGAAAGCTCACGCCATGCCGTCGCGAGCTGCTCCGCCTGGGAGCCGGCCGCGTCGTCGGCCTCAAGCCGCACGTCGTCTTCGACCGCGATGCCCCCTCGACGTTTGACGAGCTGCGCCGTCGCCTGGAGACGCCGGAGGCGAAGTAGCTCGGGCATTCCTGCCCGACAGAATCTGCCCGACAGAAAGTCGGTCGGGCATTCCTGCCCGACATCCTCGAACGAACGGTAGAGCCCCGTGAGCACCCAATCTCAAGCCTCGTGGATCTCCGAAGACGACGGTTCTCACGATGAGACGATCGCCGAGACGTGGCTGTTCCGTCTGCGCCGGCGTCGGTTCCGATCGGTGCGCAGCGGGATCTGCCACGACTTCTACGTCACCGAGCTCGCCGACGGCGTGCACGTCATTGCCGTGACGCCCGAGGATCACGTTATTTTGGTCCGGCAGTTCCGCGCCGGGTCGGGTCGGGACAGTCTCGAGACCCCCGGCGGTCTGCTCGACGCGGGCGAGAACCCGGGCGATGCGGGCGCCCGCGAGCTGCTTGAGGAAACCGGCTACGCCGGCGATCCGCCCGAGTGTCTGGGCGTCCTGCGTCCCAACCCGGCGCTCCTGTCGATGGCGATCACCACGGTGCTGATTCGCAACGCGCACTCCGTCTCCGAGCCCAATCCCGACGCGGCCGAGGAGCTGGCGATCGAGCTCGTCCCGAAGGCGGAGATCCTCGCCATGATCCAGGACGGCCGCATCGACCACGCGGCCTGCGTGGCGGGTTTGCTCCAGTGGCAGTTCATGGACCGTCAGGAGACCAGGGCCTGAATCCGCTCGACCCGCCGCGCAACGGCGAATAGCGAGGTTCCTGTGCGTAAGCGTCCCCGCCGTGCCTGGGGATTCTCGAACGCAAAGGCCAGGCGCGCGATCGCGGGAATCGGATAGGGCGGCAGCTCGAGATAGCGGCGATACGCCTGCGCGGGCGAGTCGCCCGGTTGCATTCTGGAGCGCGCCCGCTGCCGCCGGAGCGCCGGAACCAGCCAGCGGCCCCACCAGAAGACGTGTTCCAGCGCCAGGCCCGATCCAGCAAACGCGGCGCGAAGCGCTTCAGGCGTGTACCGCCGCCGGTGCCCCTGGATTGTGTCGAATTCCCCCGAAAGCTCGGGGAGTGCCGGGACGCTCGCGATCACGATCCCGCCGGGGCGGACCAGCTCGGCCAGCCGCGCCACGGCCGCGCGATCGTCGTCGAGGTGCTCGATGACGTCGAGCGCGAGCACCGCGTCGTGTGACGGTTCTGGACAATGGATCGGGCCGGTCAGGTCGGCCTCGATCAGGCGACGCCCCGGGCGGTCGAGTGCCTCGAGCGTCCGGCGCGAGACGTCCATCCCGGCCGCGTCATATCCGCGGCGTTCGAGCGACTCGAGGGTCACGCCCCAGCCGCAGCCGACGTCCAGGACCCGCGAGGGCGGGCGGACGCCCAGCTCGTCCAGCAGGTCGAGCGTCAAGATCGCTCGAGCTCGCCACCACGGGTGCCGGCGGATTAGCCCGGCCAGGTCGACCAGGATCTCCTCGGGCATGTTGCGGTCGGCCTCGCCGCGCGACCAGCGCTCGATCATGGCAGAGTGACTCGTTCGGGACGCGCAGCGCGCGGCGTTCGGGGGCCTCGGTCGGGCTCATCCACTCGCGTCACGCGCTCCGCCACGATATAGGTCGGCCGTCCCTTCACCTCGAGGAAGATCAGCCGGATGTACTCGCCGATGATTCCGAGCGAGAGGAGCTGCACGGAAGAGAGGAACAGAACGGCCACGAGCAGGCTGGCCCAGCCGCGCGGGGCGGTGTGGGTGATCCACGCGTCCGAGAGCACCCAGGCCAGAAGGACGAACGCCGTCGTGATCGTCGCCAGGCCGATTCGCGTCAGCAGGCGCAGGGGGTAGCTGCTGAAGCTGACCAGCCCGTCCATGGCCAGCTCGACCAGGGCCCCGAGGCTGTATTTTGACGAACCCGCCTCGCGGCCCGCGCGGTCATACGGCAGGCCGATCTGGCGGAAGCCGACGAAGGTCCGCAGGCCCCGCACGAACCGCATCCGCTCAGGCAGGTGCCGCAGCACCTCGACGACCCGGCGGTCCATCAGGCAGAAGTCGCCGCTATCCAGCGGGATGTCCAGGTCGCTGATCGCGTTCCAGAGCCGGTAGAACGCCGCGTAGCCCGCCCGCTTGAACAGTGACTCCTTGCGATGCCGACGGACTCCGTAGACGACGTCGTACCCCGAGCGCCAGACATCGACAAACTGCGGGATCAGCTCGGGCGGGTCCTGAAGGTCGCCGTCCATCACCATCACGGCCCGGCCCAGCGCCCGGTCGATCCCCGCCGAAACCGCGGCCTGGTGGCCGAAGTTGCGGCTGAGGTGCACCACGGCCAGCCGGTCGTCCTCGTCGGCCAGCGCGTCGATCATTGACGCGGTCGCGTCCATGCTGCCATCGTCGACCAGCACCAGTTCGTACGAGAGATCCAGCTCGTCCAGAGCGTCGACGAGACGACGATACAGGTCGGTCACCGTCTCCTCCTCGTTGCAGAGAGGGACGACGACGCTGAGATCCGGCTCCGACGGGTTCGAGAGGAACGCACCGCGCATTGGGCAAGCCCCACTCGCACAACAGCTCAACCGCGGGCCCACCGCCCGCAGGGTGCGGTAATCTAGCCGGAACCGCCCGGGATGAGAAGCCGGAAAACCCCGTGCTTGAGAGCCCGAGAGCCCGGGATCAACCGCGAAGGCTATCCGGGATTCACTGCGGACAGATTTCCGGGATTCACCGCGAAAAACGCGAAAAGGATTTCAATTCGTTGAGGAGGCCATTGGTCGTCGGTTCGATCGTCCTCGTTTTTCGCGTGGAATGGATTTGTCTTCCTCTTCCTTCATTCTGATTCCCGTCTGTAGATCAGGCGATTGCCGGTCTTCCCCACGACGCTCGCCGCACCGGCCATGCGCAGGCAGTACGCGACCCGCTGCGCGAACCACCTGGGGCGGCCGAGGCGATCCGCCAGGTCGAAGGTTGTGAATGGCTTGGTCGTGTGGCACCCGTCGGGCAAGAGCGACCAGAGGTCATCGGCGCGGGCGATCAGCGCCGATTCCTGGATTTCTCCCAGCCGGCGATCGGCGACCGCGTAACCCGGCCGCCGACGGCGAGGGGTGCGCACCTCGTCGATGGTTACGCCCAGGACCTCGATCTCGAGGTTCGCGTGCGGGAACACCCGGACCACCCCGATCAGATCGTCGAAGACATCGACGAGCGAACCCCGCTTCGGGCTCGATCGCGCGCCGATGTCCGGCCCGTCGGCCCGCAGCCTGCGAACCACCCGGCGCCGGAGGACCACCGGCTTGACGATCCGCATCCGATGCTCCGGCAACAGCCGACGGAGCTTGCCGCAGAGCGGCCCGAGCGCGCCCGACTGGACCTCGACCAGCCGGCCGGCGTGGTCGATCGCGTCGACCCGGAAGCCGTCGACGGCGATCTCGGGCCGCCCGCTGCCGCCGTCCGCATACCGCTCCTTCAGCGAGCGGTGCAGGCTTGTCTCCATACGATTACCCCGTCCGTAGGCTCAATTCCCGAGCGCGATTCCGGTATCCGGCCTCGCTCGGGGTCGCGGCGCACGTCCCTTCCGGGTTCTGACAAAATGGAGCTGGCTCCGAGTCTTCGAGGTGCCTGCCCCGATTTTGTCAGAGCTTCTTCCACCGGTGGTCTCACCCCTGGAGTGGCTCGACGCCCAGGTCGCGGATCGTCAGCAGGGCCTCGAACGGCAAGCCGCGCGCGGCGAACGCCTCGGCCGCCCCCTCGAGCCGGTCGAGCACCACGATCACCACCGCGACCTTGCACCCCAGGATCTCGACCGCATCGACGGCCTGGAGCGACGAGCCGCCGGTGGTCGCGACGTCGTCGAGGATCGCCACGGTCGAGCCAGGTTCCAGCGGTCCCTCAACCCGGCTGCCCGTTCCGTGCGTCTTGGCCTCCTTGCGCACCAGAAACCCGCGCAGCTCGGCCCGGCCCGACCGCCCGGCCAGTCCCAGGGTCGCGCCCACGATTGGATCGGCCCCCATCGTCAGGCCGCCGACCGCCTGGATCTCCGGCCGTGCGGCCAGACGCTCTAGCACGCCCGCCCCGATCAGTGCGGCTCCCTCGGCCGACAGCGTGACCTTGCGGCCGTCGACGTAGTAGTGCGACATGCGCCCGCTCGCCAGCGTGAACGTTCCGCGCTTCAGCGAGTCGCGCTGCAGCAGGCCAATCAGCCGCTCCCGGTCGTAACCGCTCTCGACCCCGTTCATGCTCCGCCCATCCCTTCGTCTCGGTTGGCCTCCCGCTCCGTCGCGAGGACATGGCCCCTCGGCCTGGTTCGGGTCCTTAACCTACCACACTGCGCCCGTCCGTCCTAGCCGTCCGTCTGCCCCGATCGGTCGCCCCGGAACCCCGGTGTCACCGGAATGCCCCGATTCCCTGACCCGCAATAAATTCGTTCAATTAGATCATACCATGTGTGCTTGTGATTCTGGTTGCTGTTGGTTTGCTCTCCGTGTCCGGCGAGTTTCTCCCGGAGATTCCAGGGATTTTGGGTGGTGGGTCTTTTCGTGACGCCCGGCGGTGTGTAGGATAGAATCGTTCAAAACGTTCAGGAGCCAGTCATGATAGCCGCCGAACCGTATCTGAAGACGCAGCGAGTCGCCGAGGCGCTGGGGATCAGCGTCAGCACGGTGAAGCGCTGGGTTGATTCGGGGATGATCCGGGCGGCGCGGACGGCGGGGCGGCATCGGCTGATCCCCTGTTCCGAGGCACTCCGCGTGGCGCGGGAGCAGGGTTTTCCCGAGGCCAATCTGCAGTTGCTGACTGGGCGGATGGCCGCCCCGACGAAGGCGGCCGAGCATGATCCGCTCGACCTGCTCGAGAGGCTGCTGCGGGAGGCTCGCGGCCCGGAGGCAAGGACGCTGATCCACTCGCTGTATCGCAGCGGGTGGAGTGCGGTGGCGCTCGGTGACGACCTGATCCGCCCGGTGATGGAGCGCATCGGCCACGGCTGGATGGTCGGCTCGCTCGACGTCTACCAGGAGCATGAGGCCACGCAGATCGTCGCCGACGCGCTTCGGGACCTCGTCGATCGCGTGGGGCGGGACCGTCCGGAAGCCCCGCTGGCGATCGGCACCAATCCCGAGGGCGACCCGTACGTGCTTGCCGGGTTGCTCTGCGAGCTGGTGCTGCGCGAGATGGGGTGGTCGGTCCGTAACCTGGGTTGCAACTTGCCCTTGCAGTCGCTGGCCCAGGCCGCGGTGCATCACCGGCCCCGGCTCGTCTATATCTCGGTCGCTTACCTCGGGGACGAGGATCAGTTCATCCGCGAGTACCAATCCTTCTTTGCAAGGGCCGCGGCGGTTGGATCCGCGGTCATTCTGGGTGGTCAGGCCCTGGGGCCGGGGATTCGGTCCCGCCTGATCTATGCCAGCCACGGGGAGCGCCTGGCGCACCTCGCGGAGTTCGCCCGCCGGCTGGCGCCAGTCAGCCCGGCGGGGACGCCCGAGCACCCCGAGGTCGCGTGAACCTCGGCATTCTCCAGGGCGGCGATTCCCAGGGTGCCACCTGAGAAAGGACGAGCAATGAGAGTCTCCCGGCCCGCGCCCGAGTTAACCCGATATCCCGACGTGGATGGCTCGCAGACCGAGATCCTGCCTCCGGCCGAGGAGCGGTCGCTGTTGCAGGAACTGGCGGAATGCAAGCAAAAGCTGAGCAGGGCCCTGGTAGACGCCCAGGGGACGGACGACCCTCAGGCGGCCGACGACCCGCAGGCGATGGCCCGCTCGATCGCCCACCTGTATCCCTGCAACGGCGCTGAGAATGCGAGCCTGGGTGCGGTCTATCGCCGCTATGGCGAGATTCGCGGGAAGCTCGCGGTGGCCAACATGAGACTGGTCGCGCACGTCGCCAAGCGGTTCCGCGACCGCGGCATTCCTTACTCCGACCTGATGCAGGAGGGGTTTTGCGGCCTGCTCGAGGCCATCGACCGCTTCGACCTGTCGCACCGGACCAAGCTGGCGACTTATGCCACCTGGTGGATTCGTCAGTCGATGCAGCGAGCGGTGGCCTCGGGTGCCTATCCCGTTCGGCTCACGCCCCGGCATCTCCGTCAGCTCGCGCAGGAGCAGGAATCCCGCGAGCGCAGGTCCGCCGATGGGGAGACGGCCCTGACGGAGCCAGCCGGCCACGCCGGCACCGACCTGATCCCCTTCATCCACACGGCGACTCGGCCGGCAGTGTCGCTCAATGCCGGTCGCGTCGGCGCCGAGCACCTGAACCTGCTCCACACGATGAGCGATCCCGTGGCCGACCAGACGGTCCAGGTGGACACGGACGAGACCGTCAGCCGCCTGATGGAGGTGCTCCGGCCTCGCGAGCAGCAGGTCCTCTCGCTGCGGTTCGGCCTGGGCGGTCGCGAGCGCCTGTCGCTCAGCCAGGTCGGCCGAATCCTGGAAGTCTCCAAGGAACGCGTTCGCCAGATCGAGGATCGCGCCCTGGAAAAGCTCAAGTCCCGGGCGGATCAGCAGGAACTCAGCGAGGTCCGCGAATTGTTCGATTGAGACAACCTGGTGCCTGCGGCGCGGCAGGTTCCCTCAAGGCACGCCGGCTCCCGGCCGACACTCTCCCTGGACAACGTGGGTAGCGGGGAGGACCGTTCTGTTGGAACGCGAGCCGGGCGGACGAAATGGGAACGGGGCCAATCGCGATCGCGATCCGATCGGGCCGTTTCTTCACTACCTGATGGCGGAGTGTGGAGTCTCCTCGCACACGCTGGCTGCCTACCGCTCCGACCTGATGCGGTTCGTCCGCTGGCGACGAGAATCGGCACCCGGGCCGCTGGATCAGCTCGGCGTCGCGGCGCTCCGGGGTTACGTCGAGACCCTGCAGGCGTCCGGACTGGCGCCCGCCAGCATCTGCCGGCACATGGCCTCGCTCTCCACCTTCTTCCGTTTCCTCATCTTCGAGGGCCGGCTGACGGATAACGTGGCAAGGTTGCTGGTCGCGCCGGCTGTCTGGGACCGCCTGCCGACGGTGCTGAGTCCCGAGGCCGTCGTCCGACTGCTCGAGGCGCCCCCGGCTTCGACCTCGCTCGGCCGTCGCGATCGTGCGGTGCTCGAAACCCTGTACGCGACCGGCTGCCGGGCGTCCGAGGTGGCAGGAATGCGGCCAACTGACCTCGATCTCACATCTGGCATTGCCCGTTGTGTCGGCAAGGGGAACAAGGAGCGCCGCGTGCCCCTGGGCTCGCGAGCGGTATCCGCCCTTCGCACCTATCTGGCGCAGGACCGGCCGAGGCTGGTGGCACGCCGGCCCGAGACCACCACGGTTTTTGTCTCACGATCGGGCCGGCCGCTGTCGCGGGTCGCACTCTGGTCGATCGTGAAAAAATGGGCGAGTGCGGCAGGTCTCTCCGGCGAGATCAGCCCGCATTCCCTTCGCCACAGCTTCGCCACGCACCTTCTCGCCGGAGGGGCCGACCTTCGTGCCGTGCAGGAGATGCTCGGCCACGCCTCGATCGCCACCACGCAGGTTTACACCCGAGTCGAGTTGAGCCGGCTTCGCCAGGTCCATGCCAGGTTCCATCCGCGCGGGAACGCGGCTGGAACGGCCGGGCCCGAACGGTCGAAATCCTGAGATAATCGAGATGGCCCTGAGCCAATGGGGCTGGCTTTTAGTCTTCGGGGTATCTGTCCCATGGCTCGGGCCCGGTCTGTCGGATGCTGGCCGGTCCGCGATCAGGAGGTCTGGCCGGGCGCCCGGGGTTCGAGCTGGGCCTTCACGGTCGCGCGATAGCCGGCCGGGTCGGTTCCCTTGGGGCTGGCGATCCCGATGCCCTGGCACTGGTGCACGGGCACGATGCGCACGATCTTGCGATCCTGGTCGGCCAGCAGGGCGACGCGGGTCGTACCGATCAAGGTCGTGTCATCCCAGTGGCAGCGATAGGCGGCTCCGTCGGGCAGGTAGAGCATCACCTCGGGGAGACCGGCGTCGTTCAGCCCGGACCAGATTTCGGTAATCAGGTCGTTCATTGAGGTTCATCCTCCATCTGCATCAGGTTCGCCGGCTGGACGTACGGCACCGCGCGGCATTCCGGCGCCGTCCGGACTCACCGGGGTGAGTCCAGGATCTGACAAAAGGGGGACTGCCTCCGCTCCGAGTTTTCGAGGAGCCCGTCCCAGTTTTTGTCAGGGCCTCATGCGACGACAGCGCACCGCCCGGAGGGATCCTAGCTCGAAATCCGGAGGTCGTCCGCGAATGAGGACTGAGCCGAGGGCTGTCGGACGGGGCTCTTACCTGCCGGTCGGGCTCGGGGTGGAGCCGGTTGTCGGGAGCGACGATGCCTCGGCCTTCTTGCGATCGAGTCGCTCGATGGCGGCGCGGAGGCGGTTCTCCCAGTCCCGGAGG
>JAKAUH010000929.1 GCA_021818605.1 Planctomycetota bacterium | reverse complement strand
GATGCGGGTCATGGCGGTAGGTGCCTCCGGACGAGCTGGACCGGCGAGGCGAGGCGAGGCGCGGCACGGTCGACGGTTGTCGACGGGCATTGGCGCAGATCGCCGTGATCGTGTCAACGCGAGCCACTGGGGGTGCACAGGTCCCGGTCGGGTCCCGGTCATCGCCGCCAGTGAGACCTTCCATCTCGCGGGCGTTCGTGACACTCTATGGGGAACCTGGAACACATGACCTTCCCGATGGAGAATGCCTGCATGTCCAAGCCCATTCGCGTCGCCGTCACGGGTGCGGGGGGCCAGATTGGCTATGCCCTGCTGTTCCGCATTGCCTCGGGCGCCGCGTTCGGTCCCGATCGTCCCGTGGCGCTGCAACTGCTCGAGATCACGCCGGCGTTGCCCGCGCTCAATGGCACCCTGATGGAGCTGGAGGACTGCGCGTTCCCGCTCCTCGCGGAGATGAAGGCCACGGACAGGCCCGAGGAGGCGTTTGCCGACACCGACTGGGTGGTGCTGGTCGGCGGCCTGCCGCGCAAGGACGGGATGTCGCGCGGCGACCTGATTCGCGCCAACGGCCCGATCTTCACGGGTCAGGGTAAGGCGATCAACGAAGCGGCCGGTCCGAACGTCCGGGTCGTCTGCGTGGCAAATCCCTGTAATACCAATGCCCTGATCGCGCGGTCGCACGCTCCGAAGGTGCCGGCCGATCGCTGGTTCGCCATGACCCGGCTGGATCAGAACCGCGCGGCGTCGTTGCTGGCGAAGAAGGCGGGCGTGCCGGTGTCGGCCGTCACGCACATGACCATCTGGGGCAACCACAGCGATACGCAGTATCCCGACTACAAGAACGCCCTGATCAACGGCCGGCCGGCGACCGAGGTCATCACCGACGCCGCGTGGTTCGCCGAGACGTATATTCCGACCGTCGCCAAGCGTGGCGGGGCGGTGATCAAGGCGCGCGGTGCGTCGTCGGCCGCCTCGGCGGCAAATGCGGCGCTCGATAGCCTGTACTCGCTGAGCCACCCGACGCCGAAGAACAACTGGTTCAGCACGGCGATCGTGTCGGACGGCAGCTACGGCATCCCGGCGGGACTGATCTACAGCTTCCCGCTGACCTCGCCGGGCGACGGGACCTGCTCGATCGTGAAGGGCGTGCCGATCGACGACGAGGCGCGCAAGCGGCTCGATGCGTCGGCGGCCGAGCTGGTCTCGGAGCGCGACGCCGTCAAGGACCTGCTCGGGCCGGCGCACTGAGTTGAGCGGCGCGGCTATCGCGGGTTTCCGCCGCGCCTTCGAATGATCCGCGGTTTCGCCCGGGGGCATTGTGGCCTCCGGGCGGAAGCGGGACAGGCGTCCGTCAGCGGACCGGCCAGTCAGACGACGCGGTGGCGCCTCGGGCATTGGTGTCGAGGCCGATGATCCGGCTGCGGGGGCGGCTGCGGTCGACCATGACCGGGCCGGAGTCGGTGGTCTCGGCGTAGCCGCGGTGTCCGACCGAGTCGACCGCCTCGACGCGGATGTGGAACCGGGTGGGCACGGTTGTCGGGACGGTCCAGATGTATCGGCCCGAGTTCTCTTGCCCCTCGACCAGCGGTTGCCACGACGCGCCCGGGTCATCGGCCCGCCAGAAGAGCGAGACCGAGCGCGGCATCATGTGCAGATCCGTGGCACGCCAGGTCAAGGCGACCTTGCCCGAGTTCACGCCGCTGCCGACCTGTACCGGGTCGAGCTGGACGGTCGGCGGCGTGGTGTCGACCTCGACCCAGCTTCGGGGCGGCTCGCCGTCGGCGGGCGGCTGGTCGCCCAGCCCGGCCGCGGATCGGGCCACGAGGCTGATCCCGAAGGTTCCCTCGCCAGCGAGATCCACGTCGATCGGCGAGGCGCGGTCGGGGTCCTCGGTCTGGCGGTGCCAGCTCCGGCCGCCATCGCGGGTGACCCAGAGCTCGACCGTGGCGGGACCATTTGGTCCGGCGTCGTCCACGGCGTACTGGAGCTTGAACCGCGGGCTGCCCACGAGCAGGGCGCCCGGTCCGGCGCTGCCACCGGAAGCGGGATTCTGGCGCCGCGCGTTTGCGTCGGGCGCGGCGGCTCGCCGGGGTCTCGGCGAGGCTGACGCACGCTGCGAGAAGGCCGCTTCGGGACCGGGGGGACCGGGCGCTTCCGAGGGGAAGATGTCCTGCGCACCGGCCGAGGCCGCCCTGGCGGGCTCCCGGGGTGATGCGGACTGGGCGCCGGGCGCTGGACCGGCCGGGGGCAATCCTGGATCGGCTTCCCAGTCGGGTGCCGGGGGACGGGCGCGTCTCCTGGCGGTCCCGGGCGCCCGCGATGTCGAGGGCGGCTCGCGGCGCTCGGCAACGGCCGGCCGGCCCGGCGGCGGCTCCTCGTCAATGGGCGAGAAGCCCGGGCCGGCCGCGATCTGCGGCGGCGGAGGGCCGGCATCGGGCAGCCGATCGATTGGCGGCGGGTCTGTCCCGTCCGCCAGCGACTGGCCAGCCTGGGGCGCATCGCCGGTGCCGTCGGGCAGGTTGATGGCGACCTCCGCCACGTTGCTGGCCCGGTCCTGGACTGACATCCGCACCTTCAGCGGCTCGGACGTTCCCGCGTCCCAGGCCCGCGAGCCGATCCGTTTCGGGTTCGAGATCGGCACTCGGTTCCACACGCCCACCCCCTCGACCTGGTACTCGAGGATCAGCGAGCGAAGATCCAGGTTTCGGTCCTTCACCTCCCAGCGCACCCTCGCGATGCTCCCGCGTCTCATGTCGGGCTCGAGGGACAGCATCGGCTTGACCGTGTCGATGACGACCTTCATCCTCGGGACGACGTTGGAGTCGAGGCTGGGCGAGACCTTGTCATCGGTCGTCCGCGTCTGCACTGTGAACCAGAACTCGCCGTCGTGCGAGGCGCGGTACGAGAACGCCGGGTGGGAGGGGTCCGTCCGGCTCGTGGGCACCCAGGTCTCGCCCTGATCATCCGAGGCGAGCAGGATCACCTCCTTCACCCGGTCGCGATGGCTCGGGGGAAGGTTGATCGGGATTCGGAAATTCCGGTACTTCCAGTAGAGCAACTGGATCCGGGGGGCCGCTCGCTCTTCGCCGGCTGTCTGTGCGCCCGAGGGAGCCACGGTCAGGCCGAGCAATAGCAATAACAAGGAGGCGCCCAGCATGGCGGGGCCCAGAGACCGAGCCGTTGCGCTCGCCCTCGCTGGTGACCCGGGCCTGTCCAGCCGGTTCCGCCTCACGTGCCACGTCCCCCCGCGATCGCCTTTCGCCCAAACGCCCACGGCCCGCCTCGTCGCCTTCGCGGCGCGGGCCGCCTCGCGGCGTTCGCCCCAACTCCGCTGGTGACCGCACCGACAGCGCTCGGAGTAGGGGTGATGCCGTGTTTATCGACGCTGATTCCTCTTCGCCTTGAAGCGAATCGACCGGATCGCCCGATCACGCGAACCTGTCCGGCACGGCCTGGTCGAAATCCGGCCGATTTGGCGGAAATGTGGAGACTGGGTGGACTGCGATGGCGTCCGGATCAGGTTCCGCGGTGGCGGCGGACGATGGCGGCGTACTGGGTGGCGAGGTCACGGATGCGGTCGAAGTCGCCGGCGGCGATCGCCCTTGGATCCACCAGCGAGCTGCCGACCCCGAGGCAGCAGGCGCCGGCCTGGAGGAAGCTCAGGGCCGTGTTGAGATCGACGCCGCCGGTCGGCATGAGCCGGATCTGGGGCAGGGGGCCGCGGATGGCCTTGAGGTAGGCGGGGCCGCCGACGTCCGCGGGGAAGACCTTGACGACGTCGGCGCCGTTCTCCCAGGCGGTGAGGATCTCGGTGGGAGTAAAGGCGCCCGGCATGACGGCCCTGTCGTAGCGGCGGCAGAGGCGGATCACGTCGAGATTCAGTGTGGGCGACACGATGTACTCGGCTCCGGCGAGCAGGGCGGCGCGAGCGGTCTCGGTGTCCAGAACCGTACCGGCGCCGAGGACGACGGCGTCGCCGACCTCGCGGCGGACCTCGCGAATCACGTCGATCGCGTCGGGGACGGTGAACGTGACCTCGGCGGCCGAGACGCCTCCCTCGGCCAGCGCCTGCACGACCTTTAGCAACGATGCGCCCGACTCGGCGCGGACGACCGCCACGATGCCCCCATCCAGGATTCGCCTCAATGTCGCGTCGCGACCCATTGCGATGAGCTCCAGTCTCGATAAGGAATGCGAATGATCGGCTGGCTCCCTCTACTGTACAGCCGCCGTGGTCGGCCGCAAGGCCGCCGGCCTGGCGAAGCGAAGTGGTCGGGTGATCTGCTTGAAATCTCGGGCGATTCGTGTCTTGATGGGGAGCGATGGACCGGACTCGTCGCTGTCGCGAGCGCGAGAGGCATCGCTTCCGGCGAACCGGCCCTGGATCGTTCCGACCCAACCACGGAGTTCACGTCGCCATGTGGGTCCGCCAGTGCGATCTCGACGCCGGTTCCGACTTCCTGCCGCCGATCCCCTCGCGGATCGCCTCGAACGAGGAGTTCGTCCCGCCGCCGCAGTCCGACGAGCAGAAGGAGTACGAGGTCCGGCTCGCCGAGCTGAGCGAGCGCGCCGCCCAGCGCCAGGGCCGCTCGCGCCGCGAGTTCCTCCGCAGCGGCAGCGGCATGGCCGCCGCGCTTTCGGCGCTCAACCAGGTCTTCGGCGACTGCTACGACGTGCACGCCGACGAGGTCGACGATCCGAAGGCGTTCGAGGAGCGCTGGCCCAAGGACCAGTTCGTCTTCGACATGCAGACGCACCATGTCGACGTCACCCGCAAGTGGTACGACGACTCGCCCGACGGCCGCGCCATCAAGTCGTTCTTCCGCCTGCTGCGCCCCGAGGCGAAGAGCGACGAGCAGGTGATGGAGCTATTGAACCGGGCCCACTATGTCAAGGAGGTCTTCGGCGACAGCGACACCGTCATGGCGGTGATCAGCGGCGTGCCCAGCCGCGACTGGGACAGGAACCCGCTGCCGCCCGACCAGATGGTCGCCACCCGCAAGTTCGTCAACGACCTCGCCGGTTCGCGCCGCGTGCTCTCGCACGGACTCCTTCGCCCCAACCTCGGCAAGCCCGAGCTGGAAGAGATGGAGCGCCAGGTCAAGGAGCTGAAGATCGAGGCGTGGAAGATGTACACCGGCGCCGAGATCGGCGAGAAGGCCTGGCGGATGGACGACGAGAAGGTCGCGTACCCGTTCTGGGAGAAGACCCGGGCGCTCGGCATCAAGAACCTCTGCGTGCACAAGGGGCTGCCGCTGGGCGCGTTCAATGAGGAAGCCTGCCGGCCAATCGACCTCGAGAAGGCCGCGAAGGACTGGCCCGATCTGAACTTCATCGTCTATCACTCGGGTTTCCGCGGGTACGGCTGGCTGGGCAAGGGCACAGGCCTCCGCGTGGTCGATCCGAAGACCAACGACCCCCAGGAGATCCCCTGGGTCAGCGACGTTGTGCGGATTCTCAAGCGGAATCCGGACATCAAGAACATTTACTTCGAGCTGGGCGGGACGTTCGCGATTCTGTCGATGGTCGCGCCCTGGGTCTGCATGCACATGCTCGCGCAGATGGTGCAGGTCGCCGGCGCCGATCACGTTTTGTGGGGCACCGACTCGATCTGGAACGGCAGCCCGCAGAGCCAGATCGAGCGGATGCGCCGATTGAAGATCGCCGACGCGCTCATCGACAGGTTCAAGTATCCCCAGCTCACCCCCGAGATCAAGGACCAGATCCTCGGCCTCAATGCCGCGAAGCTGTTCGGGATCGACCCGAAGGCCGCGCGAAACGCGATCAAGAGCGACAGGCTGAGCCAGCTCCGAGAGGGCCGGCGGTATGACCCCGCAACCCGCAGCAACACGCAGTACGGCTGGGTCTGGGTCGAGGACGGCGGCGATCCGACCACGCCGGTTGGGGCGTGAGGACGATGCTCGCGATGGCCCCTTGCCGGTGGAGCGGGGCTTGGCAGATTCGATGAACCGCATACATCTGTAGTAGATCGGGAAACTCCTCAGTCTCGGAGTTCCCGCAGCCTGCGGCCGTGCGAATTCTTTCCCCTGGGAGGCTGTCATGAAACGATCGGTATGGCTCGCTGCGTTCGTCGTGGTGCTGGTCCCGGCTCTCGCGCACGCCCAGATGGGCGGGATGATGGGCGGCGGAATGAGGCGCGGACAGATGGGCGGTGGCGGCGCTGGCATGGGCGGCATGGGCGGTGGTGCCGGCATGATGGGCGGTATGGGCGGCGGGATGATGGGCGGCGGGATGATGGGCGGAATGGGCGGCATGGGCGGCGGGATGGCGTCCGCCGTCCAGGAAGCCCGGCGCTCCGTGCGGGTCGAGCTGGAGGGAGGGAAGACGCTCGAAGGTCACGTCGAGCTGGGCCCTGTCCGCATCCACGGCGATCTCGGCTCCTACGCGATCCTGCCCCAGAAGCTCGCGTCGATCCGGTTCCTCAAGGGCGGCCACGCGGGCCAGGCGAAGGAAGACGAGGCGGAGGGCGATGGCGGTGAAGGGCCGGGCGAGATCCACCTGAAGGTTGTCACCACGACCGGCGAGGAGCTCGTCGGAACCCTTCAGGCTCCGCCGGTTTTTCGGATCGAGCTGGGGTATGGCTCGCTGGTTCCCCAGACGCAGAAACTCCGGACGATCACGTTCACCGACGGCCAGGGGCATGGCGCACCCGCCGCGAAGGGGGAAAAGGCCGAGAAGGCGACCGCCACGCCGCATCAGCCGGCCGGGCCGGCCACGACCAAGCATCCGTCCTCGACCACGAGTCCTCACTATACCCGCTTTGGCAGCTCGGTCTTCGCCGTGTCTCCGAACGGTGATCGCTTGACCTACGTGGATCTCCAGACAAGGAAAAAGCGATCGATTGAGCTCTCGGGCACGAAGGAATCGCCGATCCGCGTGACGCCCATGGGCGGTAACGGATGCATTGCATTCAACTTCGAGGGGGAGAAGATCAGCCGGATCGCGGTGCTGGAGGACGGCGATTTCCATACCCAGGAAGTGAGGCCGCCCGCGAAGGGCCGGGCGACGCCGATCGTCGGCCAGTGGATCGTCGTCTATGCGGTGGGCCGCCATCTCTACGGCTACAGCGCTCTTGCCCACCGCTGGGACACCGCCGAGTTGCCGGAAGGCGTCATCGGGGTTCCGACCATCAGCGCCGCAGAAGCCTCGCTTGAGGGCGCCGGCCACATCTTCACGTTCTCCGCAGAGACAGGCAAGTGGGAGCATATTGACGTTCGAGCGATCCTCGATGTGGCTGGGGCGGAGAGGAAGCGCTAGGCTTTCCGATTCTCAATGGTTCTGCGACGACAATCGCATCGTCTTGAGGAAGAACCCGATCGCCGCGCGGGGGTTGATCGAGCGGTCGGTGTTGACGATCGGATCCTGGATCGTGCCCGTGATCCGGAACTTCATCAGGCGGGATGAGACGAAGTCGCGGACCTGGTCGATCTGCGCGGCGCGCCGGGCGACCTCGTCGGCGACGTTGGGCGACCGGGCCAGCACGGCCTGGCCGCCGCCCGGAACGCCCTTCTGGTTGTTCACAATGACCTCGAGGTTGAGCCGGCCTTCGAAGTCCATGGTGCCCATTGCGTGGACCTGCATTAGCGGTCCGACGAGGGTCATCCGGTCAATGTGGATCTTGCGGTCGTTGATTGTGGCGTGGATATCGCCATCATCGAAGACGCCTCCCTCGCGCGATCCGAGCTGGCGGTCGAGCTCGTCGAGCAGGGGGATGTCGACGAGCGAGGCCTGGTCGAGGTCGAAGCTCATCTCACCGCGATATGTGTACGGTTGTGCTGGATCGGTGCCATCAAGGTTGATGAATCCCGACAGGCGTCCCGGCACGGGCCGGGTGCCCATCTCCTCGCGGCTGATGACGCGGAGGTCGACGTCATCGACCCACAGCCGCGCGCGGAAATCGCGGCGATCGCCGAGGATGAAGTGCGCCTCGCCGCCCACACGACCGCCAGCCAGCCGCCCCTCGGCCTTTCGGATCTCGAGTGTGCCGCGGCGCGGCGCCTGGGTCGAGAAGGTCCACACTCCCGGAACGTGGAAGTTGGACAGCTCGAGGCCGTTGACGTAGCCCCGATCGACCCGGAACTCACCGCTACCGCCGAGCGCCCCGTCCTGGCGGCCGGCCACGCGCAGGTTCCCCGTTCCTGCCAGCCGCCGGGTCGCGTCGGGCACCATGCTCAGCAGTCGCGAGAGCATCACGCGTTCGATGCGGGCGTCGACCCCGTACATGGGCCGTCCCCGGTCGCCCGGGTACATCCAGAGGCCGTCGCCGGCCAGCTCGCCGCCGAACAGCTCGCCGCCCAGCGGGCCCACGCGCCAGCCGTCCGCGAATCGGCTCACCCGCGCCCGGAGATTGTCCGAGAGCTGCTCGTCGAACCCCCAGATGAGCTGACGGAGCTCGACCGTGCCCTCGCCTTCGGTGTGGGCCAGGTCCAGCCCGCCGCGGAGCTGGACGTCGCCGCGCGCGGTCGCCTGGCCTCTCAGGTCAGCGAGCGCTCCGGTGGTCCCGATCGCGTTCCACAGCTCATACAGGTTGAGTCCCAGCGCCTCGACCCGCGCCTGTACCTGGTCGAGCCTGGAATCGGTCTTGAGACGGCCGTCGCCCGCCACGCGAAACGAGCCGCCCAGGCCGTCGGCCGAGAGCTCGAACCGGGGATTTCCCTCGTGGATCCTGAGCGCCAGCTTCGCCGACTTGACCGGGATGTCGTTGATCCGGAGGTCGGGCGCCGAGAGGTGCGTCTCGGCCTCCAGCGGCAGGTTGCGGCCTGGCTGTGCCGGTTCCGATTTCGCCGAGGTGGGCGTATAACGGAACCAGCCCTGCCCGTCGGCATGGCCGGTCAGCGTCCACGATTCCTGCGTCTTGACCTCGGCGGCGAGCTCGGCGGTGTCGACCTTCGTGAGCTTGACGGTCCCCTCGATCGGGCCATTGCCCCTCGATGGCACGCGGGCCTCGGCCGAGACCTTGCCCCCGTAGCGTTGATGCTCCACAGCGGTGATCTGGATGACGTCGCCCTGGGTCTTCCAGTGGACGGGCAGGTCGCCGATCGGCATGTTATCGACCTTTAAATCCTCGATCTCTGCCTCGCCCGAACTGGCCACTCGCCGCGGCTGGACGGTCCCGTTCGCCTCGCCTCTGGCGGCGATCGTGCCCTCGAGCCTGGTCGAGCTCGACCCGCTCGAGAGCAGGTCTGCCAGTTCGTGGCAAGGCAGATCCGTGGTCTGGAGCCGGCTCTCGAAGGGATAGGGCTGAGCCAGTCCGACGTTCCCCCGGCCGCGGAGATCGGCGTCGCCGAGCTTGCCCTTCACATCGTCGAACGTCATGCGTCCGTCGTCGACGGCCAGGTTGAAGGAGACGTCCTTGAAGACCGTGGACTCGTATGCGACCTCGGGCATCTTGCCGCGGGCCGAGGCGGTCCACGCGCGGGGATCCGAGAGGTTGCCGCCGCGCGCCTGCCCCGAGCCCTTGAGGGTCAGGCGGCCCGAGAGCGGCAGGGCCTTCGGCGGCGCCTCGGGCGGCTTCAGCGGTCTGGCGAGGCTCGGAATCGCCGTGGCCATCTCGTCGAGCGGCAGTTCGAGGGCGTCAATGTCGATCTCCGTCCACTGATTGCCCACCACCGCGGAGCGAATGCGGCCGCGGAACCCTCCGGGAGGCAGGGGGCCGCTCGCGGGCGGCGGCTCGGTCTGAGGCGCGCGCGCGCCCTGTTCGGGCTGGTCGATGATCCGGCCGCGGAGGTCGGCGATCTCGAGGAACCCATCGTTCATCTCGAGGCGGCCCCTCAGCCGCCCGAGGTCGAGCTCACCAATCGAAACCCCCGCCATGTCGGCCACGCCATGAGCCTGGTAGGCTTTCCAGTCGTTGAGCGAGCCCAGGGGAAACCGGATGTTCGCCTGGACGTCGAGTCGCCCTGAGACCGGCACGACCCGCGGCGGCTCGCCGGGTTTCCTCGACTCGGCACGCGCCAGGGCATGCTCCAGCTCAACGCCTTCGACCCGGAACTCGCCCAGCACCCACTGCGGCAGGAACGGGCCTTCTTCCTTCGCGGACGGGTTCGAGGCGAGAGCCGCGGCGCCCGTTTTGGTCGACGAGGCCTGCGATGCGATCTCCGTCCCTGCCGCGCCGGCCACCAGTCCAAGTGCGGTTTCCCGGTCCTTCTGGGCAGTCAGTCCCAGCGCCTCTGCCGGATTTCGTAGCCCCTGACCACGCAGCTTGATTCCCAGAGTCTTGAGCGGGATGCCCTGGATCTCGGCGCCGTAGATCACGCCGTCGCCGGTCGTGCCGGTCATGTCCATCCCCTGTCTCGTGAGAACCAGGCGCAGGCCGCCCGTGCCAGTGAACCGGCCGCGGACCCCCAGACGATGGAGCTGCCACGACTCGGGCAGCTCGGTCAGGTTCACGTCATCCAGGTCGAGCGACAGGTCATAGCGGTCGGGCTTGTGCTTGAAATCCATCGGGCCCGTGAAAGTCACGCGTCCGCCGGCCATCCGGCCCGTCACGTTCTCGAGCTGGACGTTCTTGTCGTGGACGCTCAGTCGCCCCCTCGCATCCTCGCCGCGCAACTGGAGGGTTGGCAGGACGACGGTCGTCCCCTCGAAGTTCACCGTGGTGATGACGTCGCTGTTGCCCGTGGCGGTTTTATCTCCCCTCGGCGGCGGCGTGTATCTGTAATCCAGCACCACGCCGATCGGCCCAGCCGGCTGGACGAAGCCCCAGATTTTCTCCTCAACGAACGGCACGCGGCGGGCCTTTTCCAGGTTCGTCAACAGGTTCTGGGCGGTCAACTGAAACGTGTAGGCCGAGAAATCGGGCGAGAAGTGGCCGTCGATGTGGGGGTGGCCCCACTCGTCGTCGTCGGCATCGACGATGAAAGGCGGTCCTTCGGGTCCGGGAGAAAGCTTGCCGTTCATGTGCCGCACGACCATCTCGGGCCGGCCCTGCTGCGCCATCGTCAGCTCGCTATCGCGGACGACGATCTCGGGAGTCGCGCCCTGCGACTGCTTCAGGGGCAGTTGCGTCAGGATGGCGCCGTCGGTGTCGATTCGGTAGTGGATTTTCGCTCGTTCGAAGACGATCCGCTTCGGCGACATGCGGCCCCGCAGCAGGCCCCAGATCGACAGGTCCGTCGACACGCGGTCCGCGGTGGCCCAGGTCGGCGAGCTGGGCGGCGGCTTCTCGTGCAGCACCAATCCCGTCACGCCGGCCGAGGAACCGTTGATCCACCAGCCGGAGATCGCGACATATCCCTCGTGCCGCTCGCGGATCGCCGCGACAATCACAGCAGGGATTACCCAGTGCCACACCGCCATGCCGATCGCCGGCAGCGCAATCGCCAGAACCAGCACCAGTCGCCGCAGGATCCTGGATCTCATGATTCTCATGGGACATGGACCTCATAGGACGGCGTTCCGTGCGAACCCTGTGCCATCTTCGGACGAACAACCCGCGCCGAGCAAGGGCCAATCGACCGGGGGATATGGTCGGCGCGCTCCGACCGTTTGGATCGTTGGGGTTCTTACGACCGGGCGCGGGTGGGCTGGATTGAGGTGAAGTGCTAATCTCCTGGAGACGATGGCGTGGATTCCGGGGCGGCTCGGCCGCTCTCGATCGCGTTGTTTCGAAGCGAACGTATTTCGCGATGGCGCTGATGGACTGGACGACCATGATGCAAGGGGACTGGCTTCGGCGGGTGAGGGCGCTGGCGAAACGACTGCGTCCGTGGTTCGATCCGAGCACCCGGCGGCCGCTCGTCCTGCTGGCGGTTGTGGCGTTTGGCATCGTGCTCTGGCCACTGGCCGTCGATGAGGCTGATGCTCTGTTCTTCGCGATATCCTGGGAAGTTCGCTGGTTGCTGGTGCATGTTGCGATCATCGGCGGGATCGGGGTTGGTTTAGCACGGTTACTGGTCGTCAGGGCGGATGACTCGTGGCCCTCGCCGGTGGACGATGGCGGTCTCAACGACGCGGCGATGCGATGGATGCCCTGGGCTCTTCGACTGGCCTGCGCCTCGCTGATCGTACCTTTGATGCATCAGCCCAACGCTCTGGGTTTCGGCGACTGGGACTTCGTGCTGGACAAGTACGAGGCGATCCGGCGCACGATCCTGGAGTGGGGCCAGTTTCCCTGGTGGCATCCCTGGTGCCGCGGCGGCTTCCCGCTGGCGGCCGAGCCCCAGATCGGGGTGGTCTCGGTCGCGACGCCGTTCGTGCTGGCGCTCGGGACCACCATCGGCATTCGCGTCGCGACGGTCCTCTGCGTCGTCATCGCCGTTGAGGGTGCGTACCGTCTGGCCTGGCACTGGTTCCGCGAGCCCTGGTCGGCTGCGCTCGTCGCGCTTGTCTACGGGATCAACGGCGCGGTCGGGATCAGCCTGGCGGTTGGCTACGTCATCGCGATGAGCTACTGCAGCCTTCCCTGGCTGGCTTACCATACCTTTCGCATTGGGGAGGGCCTCGGTCACGGTCTCTGGCTGGGATTCTGGGCGGCCTTCAGCGTGCTCAACGGGATTCAGTATCTCACCCTCTACGCGGTCGTGTTCGCGGTCTTTGTCTGGGTGCGGGCGATCCGGGTGCAGCCTTCGGGGCATCGCATGGCCGTCCTCCGCAACACACTGGCGGCCCTGGGAATGTTCCTGCTGCTCTCGGGCTGGCGACTGGCGACCGTGCTGCCGGTGATGCGCGACGACCGGCGCGAGGTCATGACCCTGTGGGACGAGGCGTTTGCGTCCGTGCCCGGCCACCTCCTTTCGCGGCCTCGCCCCGACTGGCCGGAGGTCT
>JAKAUH010000864.1 GCA_021818605.1 Planctomycetota bacterium | reverse complement strand
GCCGGGGAGTCGGAGACCGGCGAAGTCAGCCGGACCGTGGCGAACATTCCGGGCCGGAGCCGGTGTCCCGGGTTGGCCAGTGAGTAGCGGACCTCGACCGTGCGGGTCTCGGGATTCACGTGCGGCTGGATGAACTCCACCTTTCCCGCGAACGTTTCGCCGGGCAAGCCCTCGACCGTCGCCTCGACGGCCTGGCCCTCGCGCACCAGGCCGAGCTGGTTCTCATAAACCTGAGCCTGGACCCAGACCGTGTGCAGGTCGGCGATCTCGAACATCGCGAAGCCCTCGGGGACCTCGTCGCCCTCCTGCACGTTCTTGGTCACGACGTGGCCGCCGATCGGCGACAGGATCGCGATCGTGTCGCCCGCCTGCCCGGCCTTGAGGATCGCGTCGACCTGGCCCTGCGTGATCCCCCACCGCCGCAGCCGGTCGGTCGACAGCCGGACCAGATCGCGCGAGTTGTTCATCAGCGAGCGGCCGAGCTCGGACCGGGCCGGGGCCGTGCCGCCAGCCGCCCGGCGCGAGGCGATGAGCAGGTCCTGGATCGCCTGGTTCAGCTCGGGGCTATACAGCTCGGCCAGCGGCTCGCCGGGCGCGACGTCCATGCCGGTGAAATTCGCGTGGAGCTTCTCGATCCGCGTCTTGCCCGGCGCCTTCGAGACGATCCGTGCCAGCTTTCGCTCGTCGAAGACGATGTTGCCGACGGTCATCACGGTCTCGGCCAGCGGGGCATAGCCGACCTCGACCGTTCGGATCCCGGCCTGCTCGACGCGGTTCGACGCCAGCCGCACGCGGGACAGGACGCCTTCGGGCAACACTTCCTTCTCGCCGGCCTTCCGCCGCGCCAGCGGCATGCCGCAGAGCGGACAACTGCCCGGCTTCTCCTGCACGACCTGCGGGTGCATCGGGCAGTAATACTCGACGCCCGAGGCCGCGGCGACGTGCGACGCCGCTGGCCGCATCCAGTGGTCATAGCGATTCCAGAGCGTGTCCCACGACGCGAAGACCCAGCCGGTGATCGCCATCAGGGCGACGAACCGCAGGCGCAGCTCGACGACCTTCACCACCAGGCGGAACTTCTGCCATCGCGTCATCGGGACCTCGGCCTCGGGCGGCGGCGGCGACGGCGCGCCGCCCGGGCCGGTCGAAACGTTCGCCGACATGATTCATGGCTCCCTGCAACCACCTGCGCCGACGCGACCCGGCCGGCCAGAATGGGCGAAATGCACCTTGCGACAGATGACAGCGGATTCGCAAAGACTGCCGGATGAGCCGGCGGCGCGAACCGGGCGCAATGCGCGCAATCCCAGCGCGGGGAGCGAATCAGATGAGGAGGCGTGACGTGCGTAGGTAGACCGGACGAGAGTCCGAGCACCCGACGAGCACTGTCGGGCAAAACAGCACGATCGCCGGGCGAGGCTGTGCGGTCGAGGAGACGAACAGGTCGCATTCCGGCTGGGCTGAGCGGCGGAAGGTCGGTGCGCCGGGCCGGGGAGCGGACTGGGCCGGTCCGGCCGGCCGGCACTCGCAAGAGCGTTCACTCGCTGCAAGCCGCTGGAATCCGGCGGGCTGGGCGGCCTCGGCGCGGCCGGTTGCCGCCACCGGAATGGGCCGGCAGCAGCAAGAAGACCTCGCCCCCGTTGAGCAGCAAGCTCCCACACGGGTCGCGGCCTTCATCGACGCGCAGGACGTCGCCTGAGCCATCGACGATAGGACGAGCAACGCCCCGGCCGTCGTCAGGGCCAGCCAGTGAAGCCGGGTTTTGCGAGGAAGGGTCATGTCTGCGCATTCCAGGGGCAACGGCTTTGCCACTCTCTTGATTCTACCGGACGACTCGGTTGCAGGCAAATCCGATCGCGATTGGCTAATCCTGGTGAGATCCGGTCCCCGGCGCGACCGTCATTCGGCTCGCGCCCTGATCCGCCCGCTCATGGTACGGACCGGCCAGAGTTCCAGCGGTCGACCGGGCCGCTCGCCATTCGGTCCGAAGCATCGCCCCCAGGCCGAGGACGAGCAGGAACGCCGGGAAAAACAGGTTGCCCAGCGCCTGGGATCCTCGCGGAGCGAAGATCGCCGTCGCCGGGATCAGGATGATCGCGGCCAGCCACACCCCGGCCACTCGGCGCCCGCGCAACCTGGACCACCACCTCGGGTCGGACGGGTCCCCGAGCACCCGGTGGACCGCAAGGGCCGTCGGGTACATCGTCCAGACATACGCATAATTGAACGACAGCGGCGAGAAGATCACCGTGAGCAGTGTGACCAGGGCGAACTCAATCGCGTCGGTCTCGCGGGTGCGGCCCGACTCCGGCGGCATCATGGCCAGGACGAAAAGCGACAGACTCAGCATCGCCCCGAGCGTGATGACGGTGACGGTCCGGAATCCCAGCGACGCCACGTTCACCTTCCAGGCCGCACGGAACGCCGGCTCGGCGCGGCGGATGTCCTCGTCCCAGCGGGTGGCTCCGTCGCCGGCCGCGGACCGGGTGTCGGCCCCGCTTCAGAT
>JAKAUH010000027.1 GCA_021818605.1 Planctomycetota bacterium | reverse complement strand
GACCCCCAGGATGATCAGGTCCACCGGCGAACAGAAGGCGACCATCTCATGTCGGACGGCCCGCAAGGCCCGACTGAGATCGTACGCGGGCGACAGCGCCGGCGCGAGCAGGATGACTCGCTCGACGGTGTCGG
The DNA here is from genome assembly GCA_021818605.1 of Planctomycetota bacterium. GTDB lineage: Bacteria > Planctomycetota > Planctomycetia > Isosphaerales > Isosphaeraceae > JAKAUH01. The sequence continues at coordinate 12,664 of JAKAUH010000027.1, read as the reverse complement.
CGTCAAGTTGCTCGAGCGCCAGCGCGGCGATGCCGGCGCCGGCCGACTGGGCGACGATGAAGACGAGCGAGCCGGGCCGATCGGTGCGATAGCGGCGGATCTCCTCGGCCAGGCGGCTGGCGTCGCGATCGCGGGAGTCGACCCGGGTCAGGTCAGCAAACCAGCGGCCGAATCCGTGCCCCCAGGGGAAGATCTCGACACTGAAGGGCAGCCCCGCCGCGCCTGCCGCGTACCGAAGTCCAATCCCCAGAAGGTCGAAACGGCCCACGCCGCCGAGGACGAGGACCCGTCCCTCGGCATTCTCCGCGCTGCCCTGGGCCGGTCTTCCGTAGATCCATCGATACAGCGGCTCGACGAACAGGCCGGTCAACGACGGCATGGCTGGCACGCTCCTTGCGCGGCCGGATCGATCGGAGCGGTGACCGGTGCCCGTCTCGCGCGAGGCCGACCGTCTGTGCCACGACCATCGTGATTCCAGATTCATCCACCGAACCCGTCGCGGGACGGCGTGCGGGACCGGGGTTTCCACCGGATGCCGGGATTCCAGAGAAGGTTATACCGCCTGTCGCGGGATCATCAAAGTGAACCGCGAACCGCGGTCAGGAGTGCTGGCCGCGCCGATCGAGCCGCCGTGGGCCTCGACGATGCTCCGACAGATCGCCAGGCCGAGGCCGCAGCCGCCCCGCGCCCGCGAGCGTGAGCGTGCGGCGTCCACCCGAAAGAATCGGTCGAAGATCCGTGCGAGCGCGGCCGCGGGGATTCCGAACCCCGTGTCCTCGACCTCGACGATTGAGCTCGCTGGCTGCTGGCTCACGCTGACGCGGACCTCGCCGCCGTCGCGGTTGTAGTGGATGGCGTTGCTGATCAGGTTGGCCAGGGCCTGGCCGAGCCGTTCGGGATCGCCGGTCAGGGGCGCGGGCTGCGTTCGCAGATCGATGCGGATCCGCCGCTCGCGCGCCAGGGGCTCGAGCAGGGCGACGGCCGACCCGGCGATCGTGGCCAGGTCGCAGGGCTCCTGGCGGAGCTCGAGCTTGCCCGAGTCCGCCCGCGCCAGCGTGAGCAGGTCCTCCACCAGCGACTTCATCCGCCTCGCGGCGCGGTCGCAGGCTTCCAGGGCATCGCGGTAGACCGGTGCCTCGCGAGGACGAGACAGAGCCAGCTCCACCTGTGAGAGGATCACGGCCAGCGGGGTGCGCAGCTCGTGCGAGGCGTCGGCGGTGAACCGGACCTGCTGGGCAAAGGACGCCTCGAGCCGGTCGAGCATGCCGTTGATCAGGATGCCCAGTCCGCCGAGCTCGGCGTCGAGCCCTTCGAGCTCGAGGCGGCGCGAGAGGCTGCCGGCCTCGATGCCGGCGACCGTCGCGCTCATCGCGGCGATCGGCCGCACGGCCCGCGCGGAGAGCCACCATCCTCCGACCAGGCCGAACGTGAAGACAGCCAGTCCGCTCAAGCCGAGCCTCCAGGCCATCCGGTGCAATCCGGCGAGTTCCTGATGGATCGGCCGGCCGACGAGGATCGAGGTCCGGCCCGGTCCGCGCAGAGTCAGCTCGCGGAGCGCGCCGCGACTCCGGGCATGGAACTCGTGCTGACGCCCGACGACGGGATCAGGTGGGATCGCGCCGACAATGGCAGGCGGATCGGCGTGAAGCGGCCGGCCCCCGGGCCCGCGCACCACGAAGTACGGAGGCTCTCCCGCGTGGGTGTGCCGATCGACGAACGACCTGGGGAGACTGAGTGCGCCTGGACCGAACGGCGGAAGCCGCCCCGGCAGCATCCGGGCCCGCGGCGGTCCTGGATCTCGGGGGGGCCGGATCGGGTCGCCAGACGGGGGACCCGGCAGGAACTCGGGGCTGTCGTTGAACCCCGGCGGCTCGCCGGGATGGGGCGGACGCCGATCCCGCCAGGGGCCGAGCGGGCGCCGTGGAGGAAGGCGCGCCGGCGCGCCGGGGAACGGACCGACCGGAGGAAGCGCTCGGAGGACGCCCTCGATCACACGCGCAGCCGAGAGGAGCTCGGCGTCGATTTCGTCGAAGCGCGCGCGGCGGGCCTCGGCGTAAAGCATCCCGCCGAAACCGGCGACCACGAGCAGCAGGATCAGGGTGTGCCAGACCTGAATCCGCCAGCGCAGCGATCGGACGCGACCGCCGACGGCCTGGAGCAGTGCGGCCGGTGAGGGCCAGGAACGCCGCAACTTATGATCCGTCCTTGCGGACCCGACATCCTGGCCAGGGTCTTGCGCAGGTAGCTCAGACATCGTCGCTCCCGCTCCCACCGACCTGGTAACCCTGGCCGCGCCGGGTCTGGATGAAGTCCTTGCCGAGCTTCTTGCGGATGTGCGAGACATGCACCTCGACCACGTTCGAGAGCGTGTCATCGTCGTCGCCGAAGAGCCGGTCGTAAATCACGCTGCGCGTGATGAGCCGGCCTCGGTAGAGGGCCAGCAGCTCGACGAGCGCATACTCCCGGGCAGTGAGCGTCACCTCGATCCCGGCGCGCTCGACGGTCCGCGTCGCGGTGTTGATGGCGGTATCGCCGATGCGGATCACCGGGTCGGCCAGGCCGGTGCTGCGACGGATCAGGGCCCGGAGGCGGGCCAGCAGCTCGGTGAGGGCGAAGGGCTTGACCAGGTAATCGTCGGCCCCGGCGTCGAGCCCGCGCACGCGATCACTCACGCCGTCGCGTGCGGTCAGGATCAAGGCCGGGGTGGTCCTGTTCCGTCGCAATCGCCTGAGGACCTCGAGGCCGTCGAGGCCGGGGAGCGACAGGTCGAGCACGATCGCATCGTAGTCGCAGTCCTCGGCCTTGGCGAGTCCTTCGGTGCCATCGAGCGCCCGATCAGCCGCGTAGCCTTCCTCGCGCAGGGCCTGGGCGAGTGCCTGCGACAGGTCGGGCTCGTCCTCGATCACCAGTACGCGCATGGGGCGGACTCCGAGGCGCGTCGACCACGACGCTGCCTCCCTGCTCACGGCACCACGCGGAAGGCGTTGTCCTTCTTCAGTACGCGGACGAGGCCCGATTTCGCCGTGCCGAACTCGACGTGGGCATCGAGCAGCACGCCGACCGGCGCGTCGGCCGGGATGTTCACCTCGGCGCTGATCTGATGACCGTCGCGAGCGATCTTCGTCGCCTCGAACGGACCGATCTGCACCCAGCTCGGCACTCCGGGCGGAATGCCGCCGCGAGTCTCCGGGTCGAGCGTCAGGGTGACGGTATGCGCCCGGCCGCGCGGGGCGTTGCCGGGCGTCACCGATCGGATGCCGAAGGACCGAGTTCCCGAGCGGTCGGCGTTATCGACGATCGCGCCCATCGTACCGCGCCGGAGCGCGGGATTGTTGCTCGGCTCGGGAATTCCGGCGTATCCGCCGATGATGTAGGGGAATCGCCCGGGCGTCACGTGGTAATGATAGCCGCGTGCCGTGTCGGAATGGCCGTTGCAAACATCGAGCGCCCGATCGCCCTTCAGGTCGCGGGCCATGACGCCGGCCTCCTCGTAGGGCCCGTGGATCGGGAACCCGTCGAAGGCGAAGCCGAGGATGGGCGAGTGCCGCGTGCCGTCGTCGGCGAAGGGGGACTTCACGCAGCTCGGGTACTTGTGATAGTGATACACGCCGTGCTGCTGGGGATGGCCGCAGCACGAGTCGAGCCAGACCTCGGAATAGCCCTCGACCGCGTTCATCCCGCCGGCCTCGAACGGGTTGAAGAACACGACCCCGTTGAGCGCCAGGCCGATCGGGCCCATCGGCACCCGCCTGATCGACGAGCCCCGCACGGGCCGGAGCGGCAGGCGGAAGTGAAAATCCTGGACGCGGACCCTGTTCGGATTCCAGCTATTGGGAAAGATGGCGGTGGGATGATTGGGATAGCCCTGGCTGTCGACGACGAGGGCACGGTCGTCGTGGCGGATGGTCAGATTCGGAATGCCGTCGTTGTTCGAATCCGACAGGTGATAGGTGAAGAGGTCCACGTGAACGTCGCCGTCCCTGTAGACGTAGGTCGGCGGTTGACCCGGCCGGACGTACCATCGCCCGCCGATCGATTCGAGCCCTCCGCCCGACGCGAGAATCGCGGGCGAGGGAATCCTGGCGGCTGGCTTGCTGTCTTTCGGCTCGTCGGCGCGGGCGAGGGTCCCGGCCGGGCCGAGCGCCGCGAGGAGCAGGGCCAGGATTCTGATCCGTCGCGGTTTTGATCGAGGTGCGGACATGGTGGTGGGCCTCCGTCATCGGCGAGTCTTCGAGCACGAGTGGATCCGGGAAGCCGGGGGCGGTGGTCCGTGGCAGAGCGGGCTCTCAGCCGACTCCGATCCGCCCGATCCGACGGGATGGGTCCGCCCACCCGATCCGAAGGGACCCGCCCGTGTCAGGCTGAGAGCCTGACCTACCACGGAAAAGACTCCCGGCCCTCCGGGATCTCAGAGGATGTGAAAGAATCGTCGAAAAGGAGCCGAGAGCCGAGAGCGAAGCAGCATAACAGCACACAGATTCTTCACTTGCGGTTATTCGCTCTCTTCTATCTGTTCTTTGAATCGATTCCTTCACAGGCTCTCAGGCGTCAGCCTGCCCGGAAGGCCGGTCGTCGCATTACGATAGGATTACGGGTTCCGCGGCCGCTGCGGGCGGACCGGCGGGTCCTCGTCATCATTGGCGGGAGGACGACCGCCCGGCGGTCGGCCGCGACCGGGTCCCATGCGCCCGCCGGGCCCACGCGGGCCGCGCGCCAGGATCTGGCGGGCCTGGCGGAGCTGGTCCGGAGTCAGGATCGACTCGAGCTTCGCCTTGACCTCTTTCTCGACCTCGGCGATTTGCTTTTGCTGGCGCGGGGTCAAGTCGAGTTCGTCGGAGACGAACGGAGGCAGGACATGTCCAACCCGGGGACGACCTCGTCCCAGGCCGGGGGGTGGTCCGCCGTCCGGCGGACCGTCAGGTTGGGCGTCGCCCCGAAAGCGGCCGAATCGGCCTCCGTGGGGCGGACCGGCGGGAGGCTCACCCTGAGCATCATCGGGCGGCCCGCCGCGGCCGGCGCCCGGCGGACCGCCGAAGCCCTCACCGGGTGGCCGGCGGAATCGCCCGCCGCGCTGCGGACCATCCCCGCCGGGACCTCCCATCCTGCCCCGGCCGGGACCCAGCTCGGTGCGGTCGAGCACTCCGTCGCCATTCCGATCGAGCGACCTGAGGGCCTTTGCGGCGTTGCGGATCTCGGCCTCGGACAGTTCGCCGTCGCGGTCCGTGTCGAGAGCCATCATGAGGGGCGGCCGCATCATCGGGCGTCCGCCCTCGAATCCGCCACCGGGGCCGAACTGGGGACGTCGTCCCGGCGGTGCCCCGTCATCGGGAGGGCCCCCGGACTGGGCCAGCACGACGGCCGGTGCAAACAACAGCAGGCACACGGCGAGGAGTCGCCGCGCGAACAGAATGTCTCTCATCTCCGGGTCTCCCTGGAAGGTCGACGCCCGGGTCTCCCGGGCTCCTCGCCACGCGGCTCGACTCGACTCGACTCGACTCGGCTCGACTCGACTCGACAGCCGTCGCGGCCGCGTCGCGAACGTCCAGGCTGATTCTAGGACCGCCAACCTTAAGCCAACGTGAAGGTGGGAGGATTTCCCGGAAGATTGTTCGAGGCTCCGCCGGCCCACCTTCCATGACGCCGGTCGGAAAGTCGGTCAGGCTCCAGGCTGACGTGGGCTGCGCGTCAGGCCGTGAGCCTGGCCGACCTGAGATTCTCTCTCGCCGGGGTAAGAGGAGAGGCCTTTCGATCGCGCGGGTGGCCTGGAGTGGATACGCCGCGAGTTTGTCAGATGGCCGCCCTGGAGGATCCGATCGACGGGGACCGTGACGGCGTACCGTCATGCGCGGCCGGCATTCTCGTCGGGAGGCGGCGGGAAGGCGACCGCGATGCCCTCGGCGGTCCACCAGGCGTCGGCCCGGTTCGGTCCCCATTCGGAGGCGCAGGCGCATTCGGCCAGGGCATCGCCCAGCGCCTTGACCGACGGATACCGATCGCGCGGGTTCTTGGCCAGGCATCGGAGGACGACGCGCTCGAGGTCCTTGGGCACTCCCGCGCGGACCTGCGAGGGTGGGATCACGGGGTCGCGGGCCTGGGCCACCATGATGAGGAACGGGTTCGAACCGGTGAAAGGCGGTCGGCCGGTCAGGGCGTAATAGATCATGGCGCCCAGGGCATAGATGTCGGCACGGGCGTCGAGCGAGCGGTCGCCGGTGGCCTGCTCGGGCGACATGTACATCGGAGTGCCGCTGACCGTCATCTCCCGGGAGAGCTCGGCGGCCCCGGGGTCCCTCGTAAGCTTGACGAGGCCGAAGTCGAGAACCTTGGCCACGTCGGCCTCGCCGCCCCGCACGGCCAGCAGCAAATTGCCGGGCTTCAGATCGCGATGCACCAGTCCCAGCCCATGCGCCTCGGCGAGCCCCGCGCTCACCTGGCGGAAGATGTAGATGATCCGGCCCGCCGGCAGCGGCCCGTCGCGCTTCACCAGCTCCGACAGCGACATGCCCCGCAGGTACTCCATCACATAGTAAAAGGTCCCGTCGCCGGTATGGCCGTAGTCGTAGATCTCGATCGTGTTGGGGTGCGACAGTCGCGCCGCCGACTGGACCTCTCTCTCGAAGCGGGCCAGGGCGATCGGGTCGGACATGGCGTTGGGCTTGATCAGCTTGAGCGCGCACGGCCGTTTCAGCAGGCGATGCTCGGCGAGGTAGACCTCGCCCATGCCCCCCTCGCCAAGCTTCCGCACCAGCCGGTACTGGCCGAACTTGCGCGCCTGGTGCAGCTCGACGCGCATCCCGTTGAGCAGCACCGAGCCGTAGACGGCCATGCCCGCGCCCATCAGCAGGAACAGCGTGTTGGAGCCGGCGTACTCCGCCGACTGGAATTCGTCGGAGATGTGCCTGGCTTTGGGGTGCCTGCTCAGCAGCCCGACGCTGATCTGCGGGGCAATCGCCATGACCAGGACGAACCACGCCACCGTCTGCGGGCGGTTGGGGATGAAGGTGCCGTAGAGCAGCATCAGCACGACCATCTGGATCACGCCGTTCTTGATGAACGCCACCATCTGGATCGTCTGGCCCTGCTGGAGCAGCATCAGATTCACGATGTACTGAGAGAGCAGAACGATGATCGTGATCCCGCCGAAGAGGAGGAACTCCAGGGCGCGGACGCGCAGGGACGAGAGTTTGATGGGGCTCAGGAGCAGTCCGGCGACGCAGGCCGCCAGGAAGAAGCGCGACGAGATGAGCGCCCAGGCCAGCGGGGTATGCTGGGTCTGGTAGACCAGATGCCAGCCCAGCAGGATCGCGTAACCGATCGCCAGGAGTAACGCCGTGGCGGTGAGGCGGTGCCGGCGCAGGGTGCGAATCTCGCCCTGAATGCTGGCCGCCGTCGGCTCCGCGGTTGCCGCGGTCACCGCGGTCACCGCGGTCACCGCGGTCACCGCCTGGAACGAGTTGGTCGCCATCGCGGCCCGGATCCCGTCGAGGCCCGTGTCCGCCAGGGGCTCGAGGTCGATCACCTGCTCGGAGGGCGGCGAATCCGTCGTCGATGAGGGATGCATGGGCTTGGGCTTCATCTCACACTCGGCTTGATCGGCCAGCTCGTCCCCGGCGCCGGCGATTCCTGCCCCGCGGCGTTTTCCGATGCCGGCCTCGCCACCCTGCGCGGCCTTCCTGACCTGCGATTCCAAACTTAAAACATGTAGAGCAGGGGCACGCCGAGTAGCAGCAGCGTCCAGAAGATTACACCCTCGTCGAATTTCGCCATCAGCCAGAAGTAGGTCGTCGTCAGGAGAAAAGTCTCGCCCAGGTAGGCCTGCCAGGGAGTCACCCCGAGATTCCGGGCGATCCGGGCCTGCCAGCCGGCCCAGGTAACCACTTCCCAGCTCTGGATGAAGACATAGTTCAAAAACGCCGTGGCCGCGGTGAACAGAACGCCCAGGAACAGCCAGTGGTTCCGCAATGTGTCGTACTTGATCTGGGCCCGAACCAGGCTGTAGAAGAAGACGACCCGGATGAACAGGCACATGTACGCCAGCGTCCAGTACATCGGATCGGCCTCCAACCCGGCGATGCCGACCTCGCATGCGGCCGGTCGGCGACCGCCTTTTCTTGCGTCGGACGGGCGCGGCGATGATGCCGAAGGTCTCCCGGCCGATCAGGTCCGAACTCACGTCGTTCGGCTCTCCACGTCCGCTCCGGGAAGCTCCGGATTCCTCTCGCCTGGACGGCAATCCTGGAGCACGGACGGAACGTCGGCCGGTGGGACGCAGCTCCCTTGTGGATCATCCGCGCAGGCACGCCACTGCACGAACGTAACGCGAACGGCGGCACGTTTCAAGGTCGCGGTCTCGCGGGCTTCAATGGGCCGGGAGGGCCCGAGGAACCGGCTGCGCCAAGACTCGGCCGTTCGACGGCTCCGCGTCAGCTCCGGGCAGGTGGGCGATCCCGGCGATACTGACGGTCGACATCAGTGCGATGGCGAGCAGGGCGACCGGCGATGCCGGCGCCAGGACCAGGGTGACCACGACGATGACGCCAGTCAGCCCCATCAACTCCAGCTTCGAGTTCCGACTGAGTCCGTGATGCGCCTCCCATTCCGCCAGGATCGGCCCGAAGAGCGGGGCACGCCGGAGCCGTTCGTCGAGCCAGGGGGACGAGCGGGCCAGGTAGTAGCTCGTCGCCAGCAGGAACGGCACGGTCGGGACGCCCGGGACGACGAGCCCGATCATCGTCAGGGTAAACGAGCCGCCGGCCAGAGCCAGGTACAGGATGCGTCGCGGGCCGGTCGCCAGCTCCACGGGATCGCCGGACTCGCCGCGCACCCATCGGCCGGACGCCGCACTCGTTCGCCGATCCGCCTGGGCGGCCTGCGCGATGTCGACGAGATGCGACGGGTCGGCCTCGCCGGGTGCAAGCTCGAGGGTCATGGTATGCGACCACCACGACACCTGGCAGGCGGACACCTCATCAAGGCCGGCCATCACGTCGGCGAGCTGGGCGAGCCGCAAGCGATCACCGCTGAGCGACGGATGGCGGAGGCGGAGCCGTTCCGGGCTCGCCGCGACGATCTCCCAGGTTGAGATGCCGTCCTCGGTCCGGTAGGCCGTCAGACCCGTCCACTGGCCGGACGGGAGCCAGGCTCGCGGCCACCATCGCGAGTTCGGGCCGGGGATCGCGGCGCGGATCGCAATGCCGAACGTCTCCGCCATGCGGGCGGGCGTGGCCGATTTCCGGTCGAAATCGATCCGACAGCACGACGTATCGAGGCAAACCTCCGCCCTGCGCACCCCCGGCTGCGCCAGGGCCGAGTCGATCAGGCGACGGCAGAAGGGCCGCCGGCCCGGGTGGAAGGCCCGAGGATCGTAGACCCAGAGCGAGCCGTCCTGCTCCCGGATCTCGATGTCCAGGTTATAGGTCGTCGTTGCGGACTCTTCCGCCTCGAGAGGCACCGGCACCTCGCCGTCTCGTCGCCTTCGTGCAGCCATGGTAGATCCCCGGATAAGGGGAAAGGGCGCGATCCTGCCCCGTTGAGGTCGCCTCCGCACGCTCGTGGCGTATCGTATGCCGACCTCGACGAGTCCTCGATGCCCCCGTGGGTTTGGTTCCCTTGAAATCGTCAACTCTCTCATTCAAGTGTAGCAGGCCGGGATCGTCCGGCTATCAGGATTCCCCGGTCGGCGTTGCGGTCTTTCCGGGCCCGAGGCCCGCGGAAGGCAGCGGTTTGTCATGATCGAACCCCGCTGCCGCATTTCGATGTCCGGGCGGCGGGGACGAGGCGGCGAAGCCGTTCAGTCCCAGGATGCGACTGCGATAGGCGGCCGGGGTCGTATGCATCGTGCGGCGGAAGACCTCGCTCAGATGGCTCTGCGAGGAGAATCCGACGGCCAGGGAGACCTCGGTGATCGGCCGCCCAGGATCTCGTAGCAATTCGCAGGCCCGTGCGATCCGAAGCTCGTTGACATAGCGGTGCGGCGTCCGTCCCGTGGCCTCGCGGAAGGCGCCCAGGAAGTAATTCGGGCTCAGGCCGGCGATCTCCGCCAGTTTCTCCAGCGAGACATCCCCGCTGAGGTTCTGCTTGATGTACTGGATCACCGACTCCAGCCGGCGATCGGTCACGAAGTCGGGCGCGTCCGTCCCGTTCCGGGACGAGGAATGGTGCCAGAAGAGATGGATCGCGATCTGCGTCTGGAGCGTCCCGGCATAGAGGTGCGAGCCGTGGATCGGCGCCAGGATCCGGTCCGCCAGGCGCCGGCCCAGGCTCCAGAGGTCCTCGTCACTCCGGGAGATGCTCTCGATCACCTCGAACGGGGCCTGGCCCGGGTTCGGCTCGTGGCGGCTGACCCGATCAAGGACATCCGGGGCGATCGCACACCAGAGCATCTCGACGGGCAGGTTGATCCGCAGCCGATGCGGGCCGCCCGGCGGGGTGACGAGCACATGACCCGGCCGCGCGGAAAACCGCGAGAATCGCTGTCCACGCCGCCACTCGCACTCCGCAACCCCCTTCAGGAAGAAGAGAACGGTCGGGAATGGCGCGGAGTGGTCGAAGAACTCGCGCACGGCCCCCTCGAGGACGGCCCCGTGGACGTCGTGCCACCCCGATCGAGCCGTCGAGGCAACGAGCGTCTGCCCCTCGGGAGGCATCCGGGCCAGCCAGACGTTTGGCGTCGTGGGTGGTGGGCCGACGGGTGTCATCCACCAATGTCCTTCCCGGGTGCGAGGACGTCCGCGAGGCTGGGGGCATCGAGCATCCGGAGGCTCCGCCATGAGGAACCGGGCACAGACGGGCAGGCGGGCCCGCTCGACCAATGCCCGGGGGCGGGCATCGTCGATCCCTGGTAGTTTACCCGTCCCCGCGCGGCTCTTCAATGAAGCCTGGTGAATCCTGGGTCGATGGCCCATGATGGCCCATTACGATCGCGATCGACTTTCATGCACGTCCGGCGTGGCCATCCGTCAGAGGGCGACGGCGAATCCCATGAGCGCGATGGTGCTCGGCGAGCCGGTGGTCGTGCCGAAATTGTAGCTGCCGAACACCGCCAGGTGATCGTTCACCGTCCAGATCCCTCCCACGCCGACCACGGCGATTGTCGGCAGCGCGTTGTTCGCGAACGTCAGGACATTCAGCAATCGCGGCAGCGCGGCGGCGTTGTAGAACCCGTGGACGAAGATATCGAAGTCTTCCACCACCTGTCTCTGAAACGACCACTGGAAGCTGAACTCGTAGACAATCTGCCCCGAGGCGTTCTGCACGCCCGTGATTCCGGCATTCCACTCCAGCCCGATCCCCAGCGGAAGCGACTGATCAAAGAGCAGGTTGATCGACGGCTGGGTACCGCCGTTGAAGGCCGGCGAGCCGAAGGTCGTCTGAAGGTAAACCTCCAGGCCCACGGCCGGGATGTGATACCGGGTGTTCTCCTCCCAGAAGTTCGCCTTGAAGTCAAATGCCAGGGGCGAGAATCCGGTGATGCCTGGCTTCTTCCCCCGGGCGCCCTGGACGGTCAACCCGTTGGAGAAGATGCGGAACTCCAGGTTATCGGTCATCCCGTACCGCGTGAGGACGTTCCACTGGTAGATCTGGGGCGAGATCTTGCTCGGTCCGTAGAAACCAAGCGGGGATGTCTCGATATACAGTCGTCCCTTCGGGAGCGTGTAGGCCCCGTTCGGGAAGTTGGCGGTGTCCGGGTCCGGATCGCGGATATCGACCGTCGCGCGCTTGTGGATCCGACGGGTCCGGGCTCGTATGGGGTCCTTCTCCAGGCCCCACCGATCCTCGTAGATCAGATTCATGAGCCACGGAAAGAGGAACGGATCCCGCTCGGCGATCGGAACTCCCGCCCGCCCGAGCGGATCATCGCGGATGTAGGGAAAGTCGGGCTCCTCGGCGACTTGATCCTCCAGCATCCGGTGGATTCGCCGATTGCGCGCGATCGAGCTCAACCCCCGCAGCGCGGGGTCGTTCCGATCGATCAGACCACGCCGTGAAGTGCCGCGCGGGCCTGATGCCGATGCCGCGGGAGGCGCGACCGCCTCGACCGACCCGGAAGACCCATCGGCCGCCGGCTGGACCGGCGCGGCCTCGGCGGCAACCGCCTCGACCGGCGGCGGATTGGGCGCCGGCAGTGCGGGCGGTAGCGGCGAGGTCGGAGGAGCCGGCTCGCCCGCACCCGCATCGCTGCCGGGACTCTGAAGCCGGGCCGTGCGGAGACCATCCTGGCCGGGCAGCCGCTGACGAGCATCGACCGCCGCGCAGCCCGCCAGGAGCAAGCAGGACAACACCAGCGCCCACCGCGCAATCCGACCCGCTCCCGTTCTCGCTCCGATCGAGCAGCGTGCCCCCGCTCGATCCCGGTGGGACATGAGAATTGGCCCTCGGCCGAGCGAACAGGCCCTGACAGGACGGCGACTGGCACCCCAGGAACCTGGAGCCGACGCTCACCCATCTCCGCGAAGTGCCCGAGCGGTCCTTCTCCGATCCATCCGGCCCGCTCGCCGCCCGCCAATCCTTATCGGCAACGCGAGCCGCAAACTTTACCCGACCGGAAAAATCTTCGGCTCCCGGTCTCCCGCGTGTTGCCATTGGGCTGGGTGGGCGATGATCACGATCAGCCCGCTCGGGTGGGGACAAAAGGGTGAAGCTGGCCGCTCGCGACCATCATCTC
>JAKAUH010000578.1 GCA_021818605.1 Planctomycetota bacterium | reverse complement strand
AGGCGGTTCCGCGAGGGAATGGTGGAGGGGTGCGGCAAAACTACCTGGCGTGCTCAACCCGTTGGCCGAAGCAGGCTTTTCCATTACCAGTCCCATTGGCCGCTCTGGGTCAGGGCTTCCAGCGCCATGATCGCCTCGGGATTGCCGCCGTCCCAGCGCATCCCCAAGCCCTTCAATCGGGCCGTGAGCCCTCCGTCGGGCCGCTGCCGATCTGCACCCCTTGGACCGTCAATATCGGGATAGGAGCCGCCGGATGGCAACCCGCACGTATCCGCGGAATGTGTACACGATCCTACAGCGGCAATGGAAAGCCGATCCGCTGAGCGAGGGCTGGCCTCGCGTGGACCTGCCGGAGAGGCGGGTCTTCGAGGAATTCCTCGACGTTTGCTACCATGCCAGCTTCATGACCGAGGAAGGCCGCCCGATCGTCTTCCGCGTCGCATTCATATCCAGTGATGCTCCCGTGTCCCCTCCCCGGCAGGGGCCTGCTGAGCTGGAGCCGGTCATGCGGTATCTACTCAGCCAGCCGGTCCCGTTCACCGACGGGGAGCTGCGGCGGCTTTCGCCGGTGGCAGACCCCCGCCGCGTTCTCATCGCGGTCGAGCAGGTCGAAGGCAACCGCCTACAGATCTATGGCCTGATCGACGTCGGGATGGCGCTATGGGAGATGGCGCGGCACGAGCGGGTCATGGGGACATCCTCGCCCGAAGCCCTGGTCGTGTCGTCCACACGCCCGGGCGAACTGATCATCTCCCGCGCGGACCACCCGGTGCTACGACTGCGCGGCGGGAAGATCGAAACCCCAGCCGAGAGAGTCGTTTTCCGCGGCCCCGTGGCGAGGTTCTTCGTCAATGCGTCGGAGGAGCTGATCGAGGAGGCGTGCGAGCGCTCGGGGGTTCCGCGCCCAGAGCGCGACGACGGCCTGAAATTCGCCCACATCGAATTCATCGAGTCAATTCTGCTCTACACCGCCGAGCTGCACCACGGCGGCGCTCTACTCTTCGTGCCAGAGAATACCCGGGACGACGATCTGCGTCTGCTGGACGCAGTGTCGATCAAGTACAGGCTGCCGAGCACCCGACCGCGCGACGCGCTCCTGACGGCGATGGCGGTGAGACTTGAACACAACGCCACCGCCGACCGGCTCCAGGAACGCAGCAGGATACGGCCGGAAGAGCTTGAAGAGCTGGCGGCGCTGGACTGGAACCAGCGGAATTACCAGGATTCGACGCGGGACGCGGCCCGGTTCATCGCCTCGCTGACTGCGGTGGACGGGGCGGTCGTCCTGACCGACAAGCTCAGGATCATCGGGTTCGGCGCGGAAGTTCGGGTCAGCTCGGGAACGGACACGATTCATGTAGTCACGGATGCCGAGGGCATCGATCGCTCTGCGGCGCCCTTTACCGGCTACGGGACGAGGCACCGCTCGTCCTTCCGCTTCGTCGAGGGCATGACGCCTTCGGTTGCGTTCATCCTGTCGCAGGACGGCGGGATCAAGTCCGCGATGAAGGTTGACGACCGGGTCTTGATGTGGCCGTACTTCGAGGTCGGCTACACGACGGCCCTATCGTGACTCCGGAACTAAACTGCGCCGCTCAGCGGCGAATAACCGGGTGGCGGCGTGGCATCACCCGGAAAGGAGGTGTTCGATGGCGCTGCTCACAATCGGCACATTCATCAAATTCGGACGCGAGCGAACATAACATCCATTATCGGACGTTGCGCCGGGGCTGTGATAGAGGGGGCGGGTTGGAGCAAATCCGTTGCCGGCAGCCCCGGCGGGCGCTACGATGAAAGCGAGGCCCGCGGCGGGCCGCAGGGAGTCCATTCATGTCGTCCGTGCAGCTACAGCCCGAAGACCGAGAGAAGATCCGGAAGCTCGTCGCCCGGCCGCCTCGGCTGAATGCCCGGATGAAGGCCGAGGTTCTGCTTGAAGCCGAGAGCGGCGCACCGGACGAGCAGATCGCCCAGCGTCTTGGGGTCCCCGTGCATGAGGTGGGCGAAATCGTCGCGGCCTACCGTGTCGGGGGTCTGGAGGCCCTGGGACTGGCGCACCTTCGTTCGCCCGAGGAGAGGCCACGGCGCCGGCTGCATCATGCCAGGGTTGTCAAGACGCCAGGCGTCTGCGGTGGATCGGCGCGGATTGACGGCACGCGTATCCCGGTCTGGCAGCTCGTCGAAGAGCGCAAACTCGGTGCCTCGGAAGCCCAGCTCCTGAATGACCATCGCACACTGAAAGCCCGGGACCTGGTGGCCGCCTGGGATTACGCCGAGCAGTACCCCGATGAGATCGACGGGGAGATCCGACGCAATGCACTGGGGTGACCCGTGGCCCGCTTTTATGCCGACGAGGACTTCCCCTACCTGGTGGTCGAGACCCTTCGACGCCGCGGCCATGACGTGCTCACCTGCGAGGCGGCAGGGCGAGCCAACCGAGGTAGACGCGACGACGTCGTCCTGGCGGACGCGGCGCGGATGGGCCGGGTCCTGCTCACGAGAAACCGCGACGACTTCGCGAGTCTCCACAGGGCGGGACAGTAACATTGCGGGCTGGTACTCTGCGGGTACGACCCCGACCCCGATCACCTGGCCGACCTGATCGAGGCCATGATCGAGGGACAGCCGGAGGGAGCCCCGTGGCTCGTGAAAGTGTTTCGCGGGATGCGGATCGACCTGCCCCGGGGCCGACTTCCGCACGATCCGCATCTCTGATGCAAGAATACGTCTCCGAGCATTGGGCCGGCCCGGGACCTGGACCGGGGGACCGTCGGGATCGCGGAGCGCCCGACCGGGGGTGCGCGCGAATCCCGGGAGGAAACGGCCAGGCTCGAGGCGGTCATCTTCGACATCGACGGCACCCTGATCGACTCGGTCGCCCTCCACGCCGATGCCTGGCGGGTCGCGCTGGGGCATTTCGGGCACGACCTGCCGTTCGACCGGGTCCGCGCGCAGATCGGCAAGGGTGGCGACCTGCTCATGGCGGAGCTCCTGCCCGAGGACGAGGTCCGCCGCCGGGGCGAGGAAATCGAGGATCTCCATTATCAGATGTTCGTGTCTGGCGGCAGGAGGGGCCCTCGGCCCTAGCCTGCGATCCGGCGGGATGGCACAATGTGTCGGCGTAATTCAGGGAAATGGGATGACGGCTTTGTTAGGTCGTGCATCTTCGTATCAGTCGATGGGGATTTACCGGCATGGGACCGACTCGCTCGATGGGCCGAGCAGAGATTACGATGGCCCTTGGCGTGCTTTTCGGCCTTGGCTTCGCGGGGATGGCCCCGGGCCAGGAGCCCGCGAATCGGCAGGAGTCGCCCACGTCGGCGGTTGGCCGGGTGCCTACGGCCGCTGTCGAGGACATCAAGGCGATCGACGACGAATACGACCGGCAGTTGCGGGAGCTCGAGCGCCGTCGTCTGGAGCAACTGGCACAACTGGCGGCCCGGCAAAAGCCGGATGCTGCCGCCGGGACGTACGAGAGGCTCTTCCGCCTGGCCGTGGCGGCCAATCTGTTTGGCGACGCCGAGACCGCCGCGAAGGCCGTCCTCGACGCGGGCAGCCCCTCGCCGGTCGCGATGGGCCTGGCCTACACGGTCAGGATCATCGCCGAGGTCGATCGCGGCGCCACGGAGCAGTCCCTGGAAACCCTCCGGGAAGCGATCGCGGATCGCGCGAAGGCCGCGAACGCGGGGGCGCCACGAGTTGATCTGCCGACCGACGAGGCCGTCGAGATCTGCGACGCCTATTATCAGCGCCTGCTCCAGGGCGCCCATTACGAGGCCGCCGCGAAGGGCCTGCGGCTCCTGCTCGAGCACACCAGGCGGCCGATCCTCAAGGAGTTCCTCTCGAGTCGCCTGCGACGCCTGGAAGTCGTGGGAAAGGCGGCCCCGGCCATCCGAGGGGTCGATCTGGACGGCAAGCCGTTCGACCTCGCCGAGCTCAAGGGGAAGAAGGCTGTCCTCGTCGTGTTCTGGGCGAGTTGGTGCCTGCCCTGCCAGGCCGAGGTCGAGTCGCTCCGGACCGTTGAGGAGACCTACCGGGCGCGAGGACTTCAGATCGTCGGCATCAATCTCGACCCCTTATCGGCCGTCGATGCGAAATCGGTATCCGTGTTGCCGAACGTCCGGCGGTTCCTGCTCGACAACAACGTGACCTGGCCGACCCTGGTCAACGGGCAGGGGGACAAGGATTACGCCGCCGCTTATGGGGTGGCCGAGGTCCCCGCCAATGTCCTGGTGGGCCGCGACGGTACGGTCGTTAACATCGACCTGGTCCGCAAGAATCTCGATCCGATGATCGCCCGCGAACTCGGCCGCTAGGTCTATCGGCCGGTGCCCCGGCGCCCATTTGGGCGCCGGGAATTTGCTGCCGCCCGAACCGCGGACATCAGGGTCTCGGTGCGGCCGTGCTCCCCGGGGTCCAGGCAGCCGCCTCGAGGGAATCGTAGAGCGACAGCAGGAACCGGTGGAAGCCGTCGGCGATTGGCGGCGTCGCCGTCGCCCGGAGGTGGGTCAGGGCGGGTCGGCCGTAGGCGATCAGCTTCTCACGAGCCGTGGTGACGCTGGTCACCGGCGCCGACCCGTAGGCCTTGACCTGCTCCAGGACGACCGAACCGGCCCGATCCGAGAGCTCGCGCTTCTCACTGAACTCCCCCTCAACGGGCGATTCTTGCGGCCAGATGAGCCGCTGCGACGAATCGAAGAAATCCTTGAGAGGCACGATCGGCCGTGTCGCTTCCGCGGTTACCGGGGCCGGACGCGACGGCGCCCGCCCGGCGTTGCCGAGCGACACCCCGCGCCCCGACTGGTACGAGGGGGCGCGCCGGCTCATCGTGTCGTAGTGCGAGACGAACCCGTTATCCCGAACCCGGTTGAGATA
This sequence comes from Planctomycetota bacterium, assembly GCA_021818605.1. Classification (GTDB taxonomy): domain Bacteria; phylum Planctomycetota; class Planctomycetia; order Isosphaerales; family Isosphaeraceae; genus JAKAUH01. The sequence goes on along the minus strand of JAKAUH010000578.1, from coordinate 7,941 downwards.
GGAGTTGGAATTGCCCGCATACGGGCTGTGGGTGCGGGACTGGCGAGCCGCCGCGCTCGGGATGCGCGCTTTCGCGTGATCGTTGAGGAAGCGAGTCGAGGAGGACTCGGGAACGCCGAACATTCCCCAGCCCATGCCCATGCCCCACTGGGCCTGAGCGTCGCTGGCGACGACCGACGAGATGAAGATGACGAGCAATCCAAGGGCCAGTCGCATCGAGCTGAACATCGTGTGCCTTCTCCAGGCCAGGCTTGCAGACCACATTTTCGGCGTGTCTTGAAGAATTGTTAACGGCACAAATCATAGCCGGGCGCGGGGTTGGCTTGCAATGAGGGCGTCGGGCGATGGCCGCACCCTCGACTTGTTCCAGAACACCCACGTCGTCGCGGTCGTCGGCCTCGATTCGATCGCCGACGTATCTGGCGTCCCTTGATGTGGCTTGAATTCCGCCCGGAGATCCGTGGCGACTTCGCCGGGGCGCCGGCTACGAGCGGAACGGAGCCCATAACTACCACGATCAGTTGACCGGCGGAATTAGCTTTCTGGTGAAGTTCTGAGCGACTGTGAAGGAATCGATCTCGAAGAACAGACAGAAGAGAGCGAATCGGTAGAAATGAAGACTCCTTGTGCTGTTGTGCCGCTTCGCTCTCGGTTCTTCGTTCCGATTCGACGATTCCTTCCCATCCTCTAAGCCAGCGCCGGCGCCGCCCTAGAGATTGGGACTGCCTCGTCAGAACGACCCGGATGGCCTCGCGCCGATCGCGGGAAGCCCGATGCAATCGGCCCGCGACGTCGCGCACGTCGGGATTTGGGTCGCCGGTTTTCAGGTCGTCTCTCCCGGCGGCGTCGAGAACCAGTGATTGGGGGCCAGTTCGCTCGAGGCGAGGAACCAGGGCGGTGCGTCGAGCCCGAGGGTCCACCGCGCGGCCAGTTGGAGCGCGATCTGGACGATGTCCGCCGTGACGTCCACCGGGTGGCCGCACCATCGCAGGCAGCTCTCGCCGGTGTCGAGGCGAAAGACCGAGCGACGGAGTTCCGGGCCGGCCTCGGGGAGTCCTCCTGAGATCGGGCCGGCCACGAACAGGCTGGCGGATGCCAGGGCCCCGCCGAAATGCCAGGCGATTTCCTCGTCCGACCAGGGGCCGTCCCATCGGAATCGATCACGGTAGACCAGCCGTCCGGCCCGGCGAACCTCGAGGTCCTGGATGATCCGATCGAACTGAAACCGCTCGGACAGGGTGCCCCGGTCGTAGCGGCCGGGCAGCCAGATGTCTCCCCAGATCAGTCGGGCGCCCGGGGCGAGATCGATTCTTGCACGCTGGAAGAAGCGGCTGCCGCTGTAGGGAATGGTCGGCCCCGGCAGGACGACCAGGCAGGCGTCGTCCTCGACCTGGATGTTCCATTGCTGGGTCGCATAGCTGGCCACGGCCGGGTGGACGCGGGTCGCCGACTGGCCGGTCACGAACGATCGAGTGCCCGCTCTCGCCGTGATCTCGATGAGATGCCCGTCACCGTCCAGCAGACCGGCGGTGAGGTTGATCAGATACAGCAGCGACGCCGGCTCGTCGTCGAGGACAAACGGGGGCATCAGGCGGATCGGGACCTGCTGGTAGCACGTTCCTAATCGGGTCGCCTCGCTGGTGCGGACCAGCTCGATGCGGGCGCCGCCGACCCGGGCTGCCTGGTGTTCGAGCGGGCGAAGATCCCGGAATTCGGGCGGAGTCAGGAGCTCTTCGCGCCCGATGCGAGTTGCTCGCGAACCCAACGGATCACCTCCTCGACCCCTTCCTTCTTCCGGAGGCTGACCATCAGGAACGGGCGCTCGCCCCGCATCTTCAGGCTGTCCCGCCGCATGACGTCCAGGTCGGCCTCGACGTGCGGGGCCAGGTCCGTCTTGTTGATCACGAGCAAGTCGCTGTTGCAAATACCCGGCCCTCCCTTGCGGGGGATCTTATCCCCCTCGGCCACGTCGATGACGAAGATGAAGCGATCGGCCAGCTCGCGCGAGAACACGGCGGTGAGGTTGTCCCCGCCGGATTCGATCAGCACGAGCTCGAGCCCGGGAATCTGCCGCTGGAAGTTCGCCACCGCGCTGAGATTGGCGCTGGCGTCATCGCGGATCGCCGTGTGGGGGCAGCCGCCCGTCTGCACGCCGATGATTCGCTCCAGCGGCAGCGCCTCGCGCCGCGACAGGAATTCGGCGTCCTCGTGGGGTTCGTCGTGCTCCCGAGTACTCCGCTCCAGTTGGTCAGCAAGTTTCTTATTCATCTCCTCCATCTTCTGGAGGCGCTCAGCCAGTTCCTGCACCGACGTCGTCGCGGCGTCAGGCGGCTGCACGGTGGAAGGTAGCGCAGGCAAACTGGTCGATTGTCCCAGGGAGGTGCGCGTGCACGCAGTCAGCAATGTCGCCACGCCGATCAGGCGAATCCACCATCTCGCCTGCAACCGCGTCTGCATCTAGTTCAAGCCTCCGACGGGTCTTTTGGACGAGGCCTGAAGCAATCGCTATCCGGATGGCATTGTCTGTATTGTTCGGACATTCCTGTCGGTTGCGACGATTTTCTGGATATCGCCGATCCTGACACATAACTTGAGTCATCTTCCAGCAGAATCGCGAATGATCGACGCCATGGGTCAGGGCGAGCCCTCGTCTCTCGGGCGGGAATGGCCGGGCGGCCATCCGGAGGACGGTGGTTGGTTCGAGGATCCCATCCGCCGCCAGGAGTTCGTTGTGGTCACGCATTGTGTGACTACATGGGAACTTAATGAATTTGCCAAGAAGCCCGAAGCAAGCACTCGCCCGAGAAGCGTTGGTCTCAACGGTGCGGTCCCCTGGCCCGCGACTTGCACCCGGCCACCGCCCTGGGTGACATTGCCCGCGTGCAGTCTCAACGGTGCGGTCCCCTGGCCCGCGACTTGCACTGGGTTCCTCGGGCAAGCGATCAGAGATGCCCGCGGTCCCATCTCACGGGAGGAATCGGCCATGGGCGACACCCCCTATGACGCCCGGGCCGCCGGCAAGGCCGGGCTCCGCACGGTCGGAATGCTCTGCGGCGGCTGGCCCGAGGACGCCCTCCGTCGGGCGGGCTGCATTGCGATCTTCCGCGACCCGGCCGACCTCCTGCGCCGCCACGACGACTCGCCGCTTGCCGGCTGATCGCCGCCCGCGGTTGGCCCGGCGCGGATGCCGGGCGCGATCCATCCAGCCGTCAAGATCGAGGCGCCGGACATGCAAGGACCGTCCGCACAAGGCGTTACGTTCGTTTAACCTTGAATGTAGGTGACTATCGATCCCAGGCCGTCCCGGCGGCGGATTCCGGCCGGCCGCGGGGAGCCGAAAAATGCTCGCCGGAGGAGGCTCGTCACGCCCCGGCGAAGTTGCTAGGATGAACTCGCGCCAGGCCGGACCCGATCCGGCCCCGGGAGCAGGGGAAGCGACGCATGCGGGGACGAAGTCCGTTCCCCGTGAGGATTGCGAGGAACGAGATGCGGAAGCAACCGGGTGAGCTGGAGCTCTTCGGCACCGAGGAGCTCATCAACGAACTGATGCGCCGGACGACGTTTCAGGGCGTGATCGTCCACGCACGCGACGGGGCCAAGAGCCGCCACTGGACCGGCGAGCGCGTCTTCCGGGTCCGGATCAACCAGAACCTCGGGGCGGAAGAGGCCAGCCGCCTGCTCGACGTTGTCAGCCAGCACATCGGTGGACCCGAGTGGGGCTGTTGACACTCCGCACGCCAGAAGGCGGGGGATTCTCAGTTCAATGATCACCGCCCTCTTGCGAGGGTCTTCCATGATCTCCCTGAGCGTTCGACCGTCCCAGGACGATCCCGTTTGGGTCTGCCCGACCCTACGAATCTGGTGAGTCTGCCTCTCGGCCGTATCGACAGGACAGATGGTTGCCCCGCGTGGTTATCGCAAGGGCGGCATTCCAAACCGCCCCTACCCCGGCGGCCTGGCCGCGTTGTGCCGTGACGCGCCGGGGATCGGGTGGGAATGGTCCGATCCGGTCAGAGCGCCGGACGGCCGGTGCCTCGGCTGCGAACGTCGGTGGTCTCGTCGACGTCCAGGCCCGTGACAGGACTGCCCATGACGTCCTGGCTGTGGACCGGAATATCCACTGACTTGTTCGCCGCGGCGGCCGCCGTGCCGGCCATGTCCGTGCGGGTGCTCATGTCGTATGCGCCGTAGCGGCGGAAGATCGCCATCGCTTCGTCGGTGCGGCCGTCGGCGCGCACCGTCACGATGGTCCGCCCCGCCTCGAATTCGCCCTGATAGTAGTGGGCCTCGTCCTCGGGGATGCCGGCGCCCACCAGGGCACCCACCAGCCCGCCGACGCCGGCTCCGACCGCCGCGTTCGACAGGATGATGCCCAGCGTACCCCCGGCGATCGCCGGCCCGATGACCGGGATCACCCCCGAGAGCACGCCGAGACCCGCCAACGCACCCAGTCCCAGGCCCGTCAGAACGCCCGCGACCGCGCCCGAGCCGGTATTTGATTCGTCCGTCGCGACGGCGCCGGTATCATGGCGCATGGCCACGCCGATCTGATCATCCCGGAACCCACTCCGGCGCAGCTCATCCACCGCCCGATCCGCCTCGAGACGATCGTCGAACACGCCGACGATGGTCGATTTCTGGGCCATCATGTGATTCTCCTTGCCGAATGCGTAGGGAAGTCCGGGGCGCCTCGTGGTGGCCCGGACGGGGTGACTTGTTCAAACGGATGAGTCTTCAGATGCAAACGCAATGCCGTATTGCTGGCGGAAGCCGGGCATCGACGCTCGGCGGAGAGATGGAGAAGCGAGGCCGTCCTGGCGCCCGGACTTTTGCTTTGACTTCGACCGGTGCGATCGAGGAAAGTAGCGGTCGGCAAGAAAGTCCGTCGGGCGTTTGGGCCCGGGTTCGGCAAGGGGATCACGGTACGGGTTATGAACCTAGGGGAACGATCGTGGCGGCATATCACAGGGGAAGCATGCATAGGACGCCCGATCATCCGATCGAGGCGATCTTCCTCGACCGCTGGTCGCCGCGGGCGATGAGCGGCGAGCCGCTGGACGAGCGTGAACTCTCGCGGCTCTTCGAGGCGGCCCGGTGGGCGCCCTCGACGTACAACGAGCAGGAGTGGCTGTTCCTCTACGCGCGCAGGGACTCGCCGCACTGGCCGGCGTTCTTCGGCCTGCTGATGGAGGCGAACCAGGCGTGGTGCGACCACGCGGCCGTGTTGATCGTCGTGCTGTCGCGCAAGGTCTTCGCTCTCAACGGCCGGCCGAACCCCGTGCACACCTTCGACGCCGGCGCGGCCTTCGAGAACATGGCCCTCCAGGGTGCCGCGATGGGCCTGGTCGTCCACGGCATGGCGGGTTTCGACCGCGACAGGGCGCGGACCGCGCTTCATGTCCCGGACGACCACGATGTCGAGGCGATGGTCGCCGTCGGCCATCCCGGCGACCCGGCCGACCTGCCCGAGCAACTGCGCCAGCGCGAGGCCCCCTCCGGCCGCAAGCCCATCGCCGAGATCGCCCGCGAGGGCGGGTTCTGAACAGGATCTCGCAAGGGAGAGAGAGTCTGGCGGGCGATGCCCGCCCGACACCATCCCGCCGCCTCGCGCTCCGCGTCGCACGGATCGACCCGGTGACGAGAAGTGCTACCGCACTCGCCCGCCCGGCAGGTTGCCGAGCTCGCCGAACAGGTGGACGAGCGACTTCATCAATTTGTGCCAGTCGGCCTCGTGGACGTATTCGTCGGGTGCGTGCAGGTTGTCGCCGGTGATGCCCAGCAACAGTGCCGGGGCACCGCCGAAGAGATCGGCAACCGGGCCGACGAACCCGATCGAGCCGCCGCAGCCGAGCGGCACGACGTCCTGGCCGTATCCGGCCCGCAGCGCCGACTTCGCCGCCTCGAACGCGGGCCCGCGCGGATCGGTCATCCACCAGGGCGTCGGCTGGTCGCGCACCGTCACCGTCACCTCGACGCCCCACGGCGGGTCGTTCGTGAGAAACTCGGTCAGCCGCTGGAGCACCGCCTGCGGGCCCTGATCGGGCACCAGCCGGCACGACAGGATCGCCGAGGCGCTCGACAGCACCTGGTTCGATGCGCTCCTGAGCGAGCTGGCCTCCTGCGCGATGACCGTCACCGAGGGCCGGCGGCTGGTCTGCTCGTAGAAGCTTGACCCCGGCTCGATCGCCAGGCGAACCCCCGGCAAGACGCCGAGCTGCTCGCGCAACTCCGCCTCGTTCGACAGGCTGCGGAAGACCGCGCGCTCGTCCCCGGTCACCGGCCGGACGCCCTCGTAGAAACCCGGGATCGGCACCGGGCCGGTGCCCCAGTAGAGCCGGCCGAGGATCTGGTTCAGCGCGATTGCCGCGTCGGCCATCGCGCCGCCGACAAATCCGCTGTGCTTCGGCGACGCCGCGCTCCTCACCTCGACCACGACCGAGACCAGCCCGCGGAGCGAGTACGTGATCGACGGCACGCCGTCGCGGATGTTCTCGGTGTCGCAGACGACGATCACGTCGGACATCAGGCGGTCGCGGTACTCGCCGAAGAAGCCCAGCAGGTTCCGCGAGCCGATCTCCTCCTCGCCCTCGATGATCACCTTGACGTTGACCGGCAGCCGGCCCTCGCCCTTCAGGCACGCGGCGATCGCTCCGAGCTGGGCGACCACCCCGCCCTTGTCATCCACCGCGCCCCGGGCGTACAGCCGCCCGTCGCGCCGGGTCAGCTTCCACGGCGGCGACGTCCACTTTTCCTCGGGTCCCGGCGGCTGGACGTCGTGGTGCGCGTAGATCAGGACCGTCGGCTTCCCCGGCGCGCCCAGCCACTCGCCAAAGACATAGGGGTTGCACCCCTCGGGCCGGAGGATCTCGGCGCCTTGCAGGCCGGCGCGGTGCATCAGCGCGCGGACCAACTCGGCCGATCGGTCGATCTCGGCCTGATGCCGGCCGTCGGTGCTGATGCTCTCGATCGCGACCAGCTCGGCCAGGTCGCGCTCCAGGTCGGGGAAATGCGATTCCAGCCAACTCAGGGCCCGTTCCATGCGATGTTCCCTCGGCTCGACGCGGCAGGTTGAGTCGACGAGGGGCCGGAGGCACGGCACAGCGCGGCGACCGGGCGCGGCGTCGACGGCGGACGCGACCAGGATACCGGATCACGCCGCGTCCGCGAAGGGGCCGCCGGATCAGGCCCCGCCGCTTGCGCCGGTGTCCGTGCCCGCCGTGGGCCGGATGGCGCGGTCGATGAGGGCGCGCAGCGCCTGGTGGTCGATCGGCTTGACCATGTGGTGGTCGAACCCCGGGCCGTAGGCCCGGGCCTCGTCGTCCTCGCCGTAGCCTGAGACGGCCACGATGACCACGTCGCGGTGGATCGGGTTGGAGCGGAGCAACCGGGCGACCTCGAGGCCGTCCATACGGGGGAGCACGATGTCGAGCACGATGAGCTGCGGCTGCATCTCGCGCGCGGCCTCGATGGCCTCGCGGCCGTCGTGCGCGACCCGCACCTCATGCCCGGCCATCTCGAGCAGCCGCGCCAATCCGCGCGCCGTGTCGACGTTGTCGTCCACGACGAGGATTCGCGCGGCGTGCGCTGCGGTCGCCGTGGCGGGGGCCTCGGCCCGGACGCCGATGGCCGGGCTGGGCTTCGGCGTCGTCGAGTCGGAGGCGGACGCGGCGGCCGGGAGCCGCAGGGTGAGCTCGGTCCCCTCGCCCGGTCCGAAGGTCCGCGCCGAGATCGAGCCGTCGTGCAGCTCGGCGAGCCGGCGGACCAGCGCCAGGCTGATGTCCGACATCTCGACCGGCCCCAGTTGCTCGTAGACGCGAGGAGGCCCCTCCGGCCGACTTCCGGGCCCGCCATCCTGGACCCGAAAGACGATCCAGTCACTCTCGCGCGCCACCGAGACCCGGATCCGGCCCCCGGGTTCGGTTGCCCGCGTCGCGTGGTTGA
>JAKAUH010000269.1 GCA_021818605.1 Planctomycetota bacterium | reverse complement strand
CGCGCATGTGTTATACTTTGATCAGTGCACCAGCACCCTGTTCGCCGTCGGCCACCACAGGCTGGCGACCGTGCGGATCGGCGACGACGCTCCCGGCGCGCGGAAGACCTGACGCGCCCGGACCGCCCCGGCCGCCCGAGTGCCGCACGACCCTCGCGATTCAGGATCGATCGGTCTCCTCGCTCGCCCACTCACCGGTGGTTCCACCGCCCGACCCCGCAATCCTCCGCTCGAGCAGGTCCTCGAGCACGTTCGGATCGACCGGCTTGACCGGATAGACGTCGAAACCGGCATCACTGGCCTTTTCCCGGTCGGTCTCGAAGCCGTAGCCGCTGATCCCGACCAGCAGCGGCCGGTTCGCGTCGCTCCGCCGCCGGATGCGCCGGGCGACCTCGTAGCCGTTGACCGACGGCAGTCCAATATCCAGCAGGACGACGTCAAACGGCCGGCCCTCGATGACCTCGAGTGCCGCGGCCCCGTCATGAGCGACTTCAACCGCATGGCCGTGAAGCCGGAAGATGATCGACAAGCTCACCGCCATGTCCACATTGTCATCGACGACAAGCACGTGAAGTCTCGCGCGGGACTCCAGCTCGCGAAAAGTCTGACCAGACGATCGCGAGGTCTCGCTTGCGGCGGGCAGCCGCACGGTGAACTCCGAGCCGCGTCCCGGCCCGTCGCTGCGCACCTCGATCGTCCCGCCGTGCGGCGCGACGAGCCGCTCGACCAGGTTTAGCCCGATGCCGAGTCCCGCGCCTCCGCGATCGAGCGAGGTATCGGCCTGCGTGAACAGCTCGAAGATGTGGGGCAGGAGTCTGGAATCGATGCCTGTTCCGTCGTCGCGAACGCGGATCACGGCGTCGGATTCCTCACGCGCCACATCCAGCTCGACCCGGCCCCCGGGATCAGTGAATTCCGCCGCATTGTTGAGCAGGTTGAGGAGAACCTGGTCGACCCGGATCGGATCGGCATCCAGCCAGATCGGCCGTTGATGAATGGTGAGGTGGAATTGATGCCTGCGCTCCTTCATCAGTGGTCGGACGCTCTCGAAGGAACGCTCGGCCAGGACCGAGAGGTCGACCCGTTCGGGACGGAGCCGCACCTTGCCATGGGTCAACCGGGTGACATCGAGCAGGTCGTCGATCAGCCGCGCCATGTGGCGGACCTGCCGCTCGACCATGTTGCCGGCGAACTGCACCAGCGACGGATCGTGCGGCGCCTGCCTCAGGACGTGTACCGAGTTGAGCACCGGCGCCAGCGGGTTCCGCAGCTCGTGCGAGAGCATCGCCAGGAACTCGTCCTTTCGCCGGTTCGCGTCCGCCAGCTCCTGCGCCTGGCGGCGGAGCTCCATCTCGAGCTGCTTGCGGTCCGTCGCATCGCGGATGACCTTGGCGAAGCCCTTCAGCTCGCCTCGCTCGTCCCGCAGCGCGGTCATCACCGCACAGCCCCAGAACCGCGTACCGTCGCGACGGACCTGCCACTCCTCGCACGAAACCTGCCCCGTGGCTGCCGTCTGACGAAGCGCCTCATCGGGCCGACCGGCCTGCTCGCCGTCGGGGGTCGAGAACCTCGACATCCGCTGGCCGATCACCTCTGCCGCATTGTCGCCGAAGAGCAGCGTCGCGCCGTCGTTCCAGCTCAGCACACGCCCCTCGGCGTCCAGCAGAAAGATCGCGTAGTCCCTGACGCCATCGAGCAGCAGCTCGATCCGCTGCCGGTCAATGGCGACCGTCTCCTTGCCCGGGATCTCGTCGACCATGGCCAGTACCCTCCGTTAAATCGCGGATCGCCCCGCGCGGCCCGGCGATGGTGCGACCGGTCGAACGACAGGTCGCGACGTGTTGATGAGAACCGCCAGGTCTCACGCGGGAGGATGGATCGATCACTCCACCCGCCCGTCCTTAGGATACGTCCCGCGCCGTGGAGGGGAACGGCCGAAGCCCCGAGGCCGAGGAGACGCTCCGGGATAGTGCGTAAGCGATTGAGATGCAATATGGGTGCCAGCGAAGGAAGGACCCGCCGGACCTGGCTCGCTCGTGGGGAACTCGCTCGCGAACGTCGTCCGCGAAGGCGGACGGGGCCGCGGACCGGGACCGCCCGTCTCGTCCGGAAGCCGCTGCCCTCGCCGCGCGGACATCCAGGTCGCTTAGCCGGCCGTCGAAGAGGGCACCGGCTCGCGCGGATCGGCCAGCGCCGACCGGTCACCCACGCCGTCCCAGGGGATCGTGACGATGAATGTCGAGCCCCGGCCGGGCTCGCTGTGCACCTCGATCGTCCCTCCGTGCGCCGCGACCAGCGAGCGGACGATGTACAACCCCAGGCCCAGGCTCGCCTGCTTGTGCCCGCTCGATGCCCGCTCGAACCGGTCAAAGATCCGTTCCCGGTCCTCGGGCGCGATGCCGGCCCCCTGGTCCTCAACCTCGACCACGGCCGCGTCTGACTCGCCCCGGACCCGTACCCGGATCGGCTTGCCGTCGCCGTACTTGATGGCGTTCGAGAGCAGATTCGCCA
>JAKAUH010000092.1 GCA_021818605.1 Planctomycetota bacterium | reverse complement strand
GAAGTCAGAACCATGAAAGTGCGATCGAGCGTCAAGCGGATTTGCGAAAACTGCAAGGTCGTGCGCCGGCAGGGCAAGGTGTACGTGATCTGCACCAATCCGCGCCACAAGCAGCGGCAGGGTTGACCGGGATGCGATCGAGCGGGCTTCTGGGCGGGCGGGGAGACGAATCGTCCCGGCCGCCGGGCCAGCGTCCCGATCTACCGGCACTTTCGCCGCCATCAGCCATCAAGCAAAACTCTCGGAGATCGGACGGATGCCTCGTATTCTGGGTGTGGACATCCCCAACGATAAGCGAACGGTCATCTCGCTGCAGTACATCTACGGCATCGGCCCTCACCTGGCCGAGATGCTGTGCGAGCGGACCGGGATCGATCGGGACAAGCGAGCGCGGGATCTGAGCGAGGACGATCTGGCGAAGCTCGCCGCGCTTCTCGACAACGAATTCACGGTGGAAGGGCAGCTTCGCCGGCAGATCCAGCAGAACATCGCACGGCTGCGCGAGATCGGCTGCTACCGCGGACTACGGCATCGCAAGGGCCTGCCTGTCCGCGGACAGCGGACGCGAACCAACGCGCGGACCCGCAAGGGACCCCGCAAGACGGTCGCCGGCAAGAAGGGTGTGAAGGAACTGCGCTGAGCGAGGCCGGTTCCACGGGACAGGGCTCTTTTGGCCCCGATCCGGAATGGGTCGTGCTCGATGGCAGGCAGGCAGGCAGGCGGGTGGTGGCCGGACCGCAGGCCGGGTGCCCATCTGGGTGGTCGCTGGAGCGGCGTCAAGTCGGCTCTGGACGACGCGTCGCCTGAAGACGACCGCTCCGGATTTCCCCTCCCGGACGGACCCGGGCGGACGGTGCAGTGCGGGGATGGCCGGCCGGATGAGACCCGATCCCGGCGGCCAGACGAAACAGAGGGCGGAGCCGCGGCCGGGCCCGGACGAGACGTCGGGGGCTGGTCTGCGGACGGCGGTGAGATCAAACACGGGAACGCGACGAGACGCGACGAGATCGAGCGATCAGGAGCAAGGAAACCGTGGCGAAGGCCAAGAAGCGGAAGACGCGACGCAACGTCAGCCGGGCAGTGGTCCATATCAAGGCGACGTTCAACAATACGACCGTGACGATCACGGACCCCAACGGCGATGCGTTGTGCTGGGCCTCGTCCGGTACGGTCGGATTCAAGGGGAGTCGCAAAAGCACCCCGTTCGCCGCACAGCGGGCGGCCGAGACGGCCGCGGCCGCGGCGTCGAAGTATGGAGTCAAGGAAGTCGAGGTCAAGGTGAAGGGCCCCGGCTCGGGCCGCGAGAGCGCGATCACGGCGATCCAGGCCTCCGGCCTGTCGATCAAGGCGATCGAGGATGTGACCCCCCTGCCGCACAACGGCTGCCGTCCGCCCAAGAAGCGGCGCGTCTAGCCGGCCTGGCCGCGGGATCCGGAGGGCCGCCGACGGTCGCAATGAACCGCGGCGGCGTCCTGAGGTCCGGCTCGTGGCAGCATCCGCCCGGTCAGCCCAACTGACCCGGGGGGACGACGGGTCCGGTGCTCCCCCTGGTCAGTCCGGATGCGAGCGGCCGGCTCGCCAATTCATCGGAACGAATACTCAACCGCCTACTATCCAACGCCTTACGAGAGAGCCATGGGACGTCATATCGGACCAGTTTGCCGGCTGTGCCGCCGCGAGGGCACGAAGCTGTTCCTGAAGGGAACACGGTGCGACAGTCAGAAGTGCGCCGTGGACCGCCGCGACGGCGTGCCGGGGATGCATCAGTTCCGTCGCGGGAAGGCCAGCGAGTATGCGATCCGTCTGCGTGAAAAGCAGAAGGTCAAGCGATACTACGGCATCTTCGAGCGGCAGTTCCGCAAGTACTACGCCGAGGCCGCTCGCCGGCCGGGGAATACCGGCGACGCGCTGATGTCGCTTCTGGAGCGTCGGCTGGACAACGTCGTGACCCGGCTGGGCTTCGCCCTGAGCCGCCCCCAGGCTCGTCAGATGATCACGCACGGGCACATTCTGGTCAACGGGCGGAAGCTCGACATCCCCAGCTACCTGGTCCGTCCCAGCGACCAGATCCAGCTCAAGAACCGCGACCACTCCCGCAAGCTGGCCACCGAGAACCTGGCGCACGAGGGTGGGCCGGCGGTTCCCGAGTGGCTCGACCGCGTCAGCAGTGACCCGCCCGAGGGCCGCGTCTCCCGACTGCCGACCGCGCAGGACATCGGCCTGCCCGTCAAGGCGCAGTTGATCATCGAGTTGTTGAGCCGCTGAGAAAGAGTCGCCGCCCGCCGAGCACGGCACAACGGCCGGGCGGCCCGAGCTTGTGATGGGGAGATACTGATGCGTATCCGTTGGCGCGGCCTCGAATTACCCAGCCGGGTCGTCTGCAATCGCGAGACCCTGACCGACACCTTCGGCGAGTTCCACGTCGAGCCCTTCGAGCGCGGCTTCGGCCACACTGTCGGCAACAGCCTGCGGCGGATCCTGCTCTCCAGCCTGGAGGGCAGCGCGATAACCCGCA
>JAKAUH010001121.1 GCA_021818605.1 Planctomycetota bacterium | reverse complement strand
ATGGCGATGACCTCGTGCCGGTCGGCCGGATACCACTTGCGCCGGATCGGGTCGAACGATCGCAGCGCCTGGGCTCGCGTGATGCCCAGCCGCCGACAGGTCCCGGCCAGGCGGTCGATCGCGGCGAGCGTGCGCGGCTGGTCCGGGAAGCGGTAGAACGCCGCCAGCGTCGACAGCGAACTGGCATGCACGGCCAGCAGGACGACGGCGAGCCCGAGCGCGGCGCTCATCCCCGCGAGCGGCCGGCCGTCGAGCCGGCTCAGGGCCGGCGCCAGCGCCGCGGCGAGGATCAATGTCAGGCCGAGCTGCGGCAGCAGGTGATAGCGCTCCACTCCCAGCACCCAGTGGTCATCCCCTGGCAGGTAGCGCGCGCCGTAGATCAGGCCGTAGTTCGCCAGGATCAGGAACACCCCGACCGCCAGGACGCGGCGATGCCGCGATCGGGCCGCACCCCACGCGACGGCACCCAACCCGGCGAAAAACAGCGCGAGGACGACCGCCTCGGGCAGGACGCCGTCGATGTTCCGCCAACCGGCCAGCGCGGGCAGTAGAACGTCGACCGGCGCCCGGTACACGTTCAACAGCCCGATCGGACGATAGGGATTGTCTTGCAATTGCGCCGAGAGCCTGGCATGATAACCGAAAGTGAAGCAAACAAGCAGGTGAGCAGCCGTTCCGGCGACCGGGATCGCCGCTCGGGCCAGGCGCGACAGGTCCAGCCGGCCGCGCCGATCGGTGAGCCACCAGAGGCTCGCGGCCGGTCCAGCCAGCAGTCCCACGCCGCAGCACGCGGGCGCCAGCCCCGAGGCGACGAACGCAGCCGTCCACCATGCGAGCCGCGAGACGCGGCGGCCGTTCTCAGTCCCAGCGCGTTCGACCGCGATCAGCGCGATGAGGGTGAACGTGAGGGCCCACTGGAAGCTGCTCGCCGAGTACCAGACGACCGTCTCAAAATAGGAGAGTGAGCCGAAGCTGAAGAGAGCCGTCGCGGCGAGTCCGGTCGTTCGCGAGCCGAGGGTGCGACTCACCAGGATCGCGAGCAGGACGAGGCTCGCGGCGAACGGGATGGCGCTGGCGATCACCATCGCGCGCGGCAGGCCGGCCGCGTGTCCGCCGGTCGATCGCCAGGCGATCGCCGTGATCGTCTGGAAGAACGGCTGCATGTGCTCGTTGATGGGGACGAAGAGATTCCGAGCGAAGCCATTGTCGTGGAGCTGGGCGATCCGGACGACATCGTCGTAGAAGATCGAGGGATGGGCCAGGCCCAGCAGAGAGGGGAACAGGCAGACACCGGCGAACGCGGTGGTCAGAGTGAGGTAGGCGCCCCGACGCGCCAGCGGGCGAACGTCGGGAACGGGCCGCGGCCCGATCGGGGCGGCCGTGCTGCGATCGGGGCGCGACTGGCGGGCGAGACGGGGCGTGCGTGCCATCCCTGGGCTCATCAGATCCTCCTTGACCAGGACGCATCCCTGCGGCCAGTATCGGTCGCGTGGCGGGGCCTTTCGCCTTGCCGGATCGGGCTTCTGTCGGAGCCCCGGGTCATGGTAACCTGCACGGTGCACCTCGGCAATCCGGGAAACCTTGCGGCGCGGCGGCTGGCGGCTCGTCGATCGCAGCGCGGCGTGTTCTCTTACCGGAGGTCCGCATGCGACGACGGCCGGTTCCTGGAACGAGACCGCGACTGCCAGCGAGGGCCTTCGTGATGATGCGGTGAATCCTGTGGGGCAGCGTGAGGATCGACGACGAGGGGAACCGCCATGGGCGAGCGCGCGGGGCGTGCCGGCTGGTATCACGAGGAGCTGGACGATTCTCCGGACAGGGAGGAGCCGTCATCCATTGGGCGGGACCGTCGCCTGAGCCGGGTGGTGGCGGGCCCGCTGATGCTGATCTTCAGCGTCGCGGTGCTGTATCTGGCGTGGTGGATCTCGTGGGAGCGGAGCCATCCGGCGAGCTCGGCGGCGCGGGACGTCCGGCAGAGTGTTGGCACGCGGCGGCTGAAGGCGATCCGGCAACTGGAAATGATTGGCGCGCAGGACCCCGAGGTCGCGGTATCGGCCCTGATCGAGGCGCTCGAGGACTCGGAACCGGGGAACCGAATGGTCGCGGCGGATGCGGTGGCGACCGTGCTCCACGCCGTCAAGATGAGCGACGCCGACCCCGTCTCGGTGAATGCCGCGGTGGCCGCGCTGCTCGCACGGCTCGAGGATCGCGAGCCCGAGGTGCGCGCCCGGGCGGCGACGGCGCTGCTGTCGCTGGCCTTGCTCTGGCCGGGGATGCCGCGGATCGTCGACATGGAGACGGTCTCCGCCGCGTTCAACCGCCTGGCCGACGACCCCAATGGCGAGGTTCGGTTGGCTGCTATTCGCGGACTTGGCCTGCTGGGCCACTGGCTCGAGGGCGACCCGCCGGAGCGCCTGGTCGCGGCGCTGACCGACGAGTCGGAAGCGGTGCGGAGCGCGGCGTCCCAGGAGCTCGGCCCGTACCGTCGGGGTTTGGTCCGCCTCCTGCCCGCGCT
>JAKAUH010000243.1 GCA_021818605.1 Planctomycetota bacterium | reverse complement strand
TCGAGATCACCAACCTCGACGCCCTGACCTACGCCGGCAATCCCGATAATCTCGCCGACCTCACCGAGCACCCCCGCTATCAGTTCGTCCGCGGCGACATCGCCGACGGGCCCCTGGTGATGCGGCTGATCGCCGAGGGGGGCTTTGACGCCGTGGTCAACTTCGCCGCCGAGAGCCATGTCGATCGCTCGATCGACGACGCCACGCCGTTTCTGCGCACGAATGTCGTGGGGACCCAGTGCCTGCTCGACGCGGCGCGCGCGGCGAAGGTCGCGCGCTATGTCCAGGTCTCGACCGATGAGGTGTACGGCACCCTGGCCCCCGAGGATCCGCCGTTCCGCGAGGACACGCCGCTGGCGCCCAATAGCCCGTATGCCGCCAGCAAGGCGGGCGCCGACCTGCTGGTCCGCGCGGCGCACCATACCTTCGGCATGGACACGATCATCACCCGATGCTCGAATAATTATGGCCCGTACCAGTTCCCCGAGAAGCTGATCCCGCTGTTCATCACCAACCTGCTGGCGGACGTGCCGGTCCCGGTGTACGGCGACGGGCGGCAGGTCCGCGACTGGATCCACGTGCTGGACCACTGCCGCGGCATCGACGCCGCGCTGCGACGCGGGCGCGCGGGCGAGGTCTACAACTTCGGCGGCCGGTCCGAGCGGTTCAATATCGACGTGACCCACGCGCTATTGAAGCTCTGCGGCAAGGGCGAGGCATTGATCCGCCACGTCACCGACCGCCTGGGCCACGACCGTCGGTACGCGGTCGATTGCTCGAAGTCCGAGGCCGAGCTGGGCTGGCGGCCGACCGTGACGTTTGAACAGGGCCTGGCCGACACCGTCGCGTGGTATCGCGCGAATGCCCGGTGGGTCGAGCGCGTTCGCTCGGGCGACTATCTCAGCCTGGAGGCGTCCCCTTTCGTCCTGCGGCATTCGGCCTGAGCCGGGGTGCGCACGCCGCCCGGCGACAAACGGCCGGACCGACCGATCCAGGCTGAATCGGGCCGGCCCGGTCGGTCGTAGGTCGGCCTTTCCAGGCTGACGCCGTCCGGGCCGATCCCGTCGGACGGACGGGGTCAGGCTCGAAAGCTGACCTACGTGGGCCGACCCGGTCGGCCTGCCCCGGCTCCCGCACAAACGACCACCCGAGGAACAGGAACATCCGGAATGCGAGCACTGGTGACGGGCGCGTCGGGCTTCGTGGGCGGGCACCTGTGCGAACACCTCGTCACCGAGGGCGACCACGTGGTGGGCCTCTCGGCGACGGGCCGCTGGCCGGCGGATCTGGGCCACCTGGGGCAATCCGTCCGGATCGAACAGCTCGACCTGATCGCGACGGCCGAGGATACGCTGGCTGATCTGATCGGCCGCGAGCGGCCCGAGGTGATCTACCACCTGGCGGCGCAGTCGAACCCGCAGCAGAGCGTCGCCGATCCACGCGGCACCTGGACCACAAATCTCGGCGCCACGCTCAACCTGCTCGAGGCGGTGAAAGCCTCGGGGCAAAAACCTCGGGTGATCGTGGTGGGCACGGGTACCAGCTACGGCGACCCGGCGCCCGAGTTCATCCCGGTGCGCGAGGACTGCCCGCTGCGGCCCAACAACCCCTATGCCGCGAGCAAGGCGGCCGTCGACCTGCTGGGAATCCAGCACCATCTGGGACATAAGACGGACGTCGTCATCGCGCGGCCGTTCAATCACGCCGGACCGCGGCAATCGCCGCGCTATGTGCTGGCCGCGCTGGCGGCGCAGGTGGCCGCGGTCGAGACGGGGCAGAAGGAGTGCGTCGAGGTCGGCAACCTCGACGTGACCCGGGATTTCACCGACGTGCGCGACGTCGTCCGCGGCTACCGCCTGCTGGCCGCGCGGGGACAAGCCGGCGAGATCTACAACCTCGGCAGCGGCCGGGGAACGCGGATCCTCGATGCGCTCGACCACCTGCGTTCGCTGGCATCCCGGCCGATCCCGGTGCGGGTCGACCCGGCACGAGTGCGGCCGGTGGACCTGCCCTATTTGATCGCCGACCCGGGCAAGCTCCGCGCGGCCGTCGGCTGGGAGCCGGAATACTCGATCGAGCAAACGCTGGCGGATATGCTCGAATCCTGCCGGGGGGCAAGGGCTGGTGCCGGGACCTGATTGCCGACGTGCTTCACGGGCTCAGCACGTCGTCGAGAATAACGACCGGTAAACCCGGGACGTGGCGAAAGACGGCGTCGTTCGTGAGGAACAGCGTACAGGCGCAAGAACCGGCGGTCGCCGCGTGAAGGGCATCGGGCGTCCGCAGTCGGCCGAGATGGGCCCGATGCCGCGCACCAACCCGGAGGATGGGCAACGTAATCGGCAGGAGTCGAATGCCCGGACTGAGGTAGAGATTCTCGTAATCCGCCTCGAGCAACGCGTCCCCCTGCTTCATCGGCCCGATGAGCGTCTCGAGCAGCGTCAACTCGCTGCTCACGACCTCGAAAACCCCTCGGGACACAGCCTCCCACAGCGGGCGAAGAACCGAGATCGGAA
>JAKAUH010001058.1 GCA_021818605.1 Planctomycetota bacterium | reverse complement strand
AGCTCACCACCATCAAGGTGAACCCCGTCCCGATCTCGCTCCGCCTCACCGATCCGAAGCTCTTCGACTATCCGTTCCTCTACATGATCGAGCCCGGCCGATTGATGTTCTCCGACGACGAGGTTGCCGCGCTGCGGAAATACCTGCTGACCGGCGGCTTCCTGATGGTCGACGACTTCTGGGGTGAGTGGCAGTGGCAGAACTTCTACGAGCAGATCAAGCGCGTCTTCCCCGAGCCGAAGCAGGAGCCGACCGAGCTGAACATCGATCACGAGATCTTCCATTGCGTCTACCAGCTCAAGGAGAAGCCGCAGGTCCCCGGTATTGGCTCATGGGAAGGCCCCGGCTCGGATGTCACCTGGGAAGAACATCAGGGCGGCGGCTGCCGCACCGTCCATTACAAGGGCATTTTCGACGACAGTGGCCGGATGATGGTCATCATCTGCCACAACACCGACCTTGGCGACGGCTGGGAGCGCGAGGGGGAAAATGAGGACTATTTCCACGAGTTCTCCGAGAAAAGGTCGTACCCGATGGGCATCAACATCGTGACCTACGCCATGACCCATTGACCTTGCAAGATCCCGCCGGCGCGGTCGCTGCCCTCCGACCGCCCGCCCGCCCGCCCGATCGATGGATCGATCGATCGATCGATGCCTCCCGATGCACCAACCCCAAGGGATTCCCGCATGACCGACGAGACCGAGATGTACGAGGAGGAGCGGCAGGTCGTCGAGAAGATCCACGAGAGCCGCGGGCGGATCGAGCATGAGCTGTCCAAGGTCATCGTGGGCCAGAAGGTCGTGAGGCAGCAGCTCCTGATCAGCCTGTTCGCCGGCGGCCACTGCCTG
Organism: Planctomycetota bacterium; assembly: GCA_021818605.1. Lineage (GTDB taxonomy): Bacteria > Planctomycetota > Planctomycetia > Isosphaerales > Isosphaeraceae > JAKAUH01. The sequence goes on along the minus strand of JAKAUH010001058.1, from coordinate 11,995 downwards.
ATCACCGGCGCGCCCGGGCTGGCCAAGACGCTGCTGGTGCGCTCGATCGCGCAGGTCTTCGAGCTGAAGTTCCAGCGGATCCAGTTCACCCCAGACCTGATGCCCGCGGACATCACCGGCACCGAGATCCTTGAGGACACCGGCGACGGCCATCGGCGGATGCAGTTCGTCAAGGGGCCGATCTTCGCCAACGTGATCCTGGCCGACGAGATCAACCGCACGCCGCCCAAGACCCAGGCCGCGCTGCTCGAGGCGATGCAGGAGCACCAGGTCACCGCGGCGGGCGTGCGCTACCCGCTCGAGGAGCCGTTCTTCGTCCTGGCGACGCAGAACCCGATCGAGATGGAGGGCACCTACCCGCTGCCCGAGGCCCAGCTCGATCGGTTCTTGTTCAATGTCGTGATCGACTACCTGCCCGAGGACGATGAGGTCGCCGTGGTGCGCCAGACAACCTCGCGCAAGCCCGAGCCGATCGAGGCGCTCTTCGACGGCAAGGACGTGCTCCAGTTCCACGAGGTCGTCCGCCGCGTCCCGGTGGCCGAGGAGTTGATTCGCCACGCCGTCCGCCTGGCGTCGGCCTCGCGCCCCGGCCCGAACGCCCCGGCGTTCATCAACGACTGGGTGAGCTGGGGCGCCGGCCTCCGCGCCGCCCAGTCCTTGATCCTGGGCGCCAAGGCCCGGGCGCTCCTCAGCGGCCGGTTCCACGTCGCGCCGGAGGACCTGAGCGCGCTCGTTCACCCAACGTTCCGTCACCGGGTGCTTCTGGGATACCGGGCCGAGGCCGACGGAGTGACCGTCGACGCCGTGATCGATCGCCTGATGGCGCATGTGAAGGGGCCCATTTGATGGCATCTGCCCTCCAGCCTGGCTCGACGGCCACCCTCATTGACCCTCAGACACTCATGAGGATCAAGAGCCTGGAGGTGCGCGCGCGGGCCGCCGTCGAGGGATTCATCAAGGGGATTCACAAGAGCCCGTTTCACGGTTTCTCGGTCGAGTTCAGTGAGTACCGCGAGTACACGCCAGGCGATGATCCGCGATACCTGGACTGGAAGCTGTTCGCGCGGTCGGATCGGTACTACGTCAAGCGGTTCGAGGACGAGACGAACCTGCGCTGCCACCTGGTGCTCGACACCAGCCGGTCGATGGGGTATCGCTCGGGGGCGTACAGCAAGGCCGAGTACGCCCGCACCATGGCCGCGACGATCGCCTACTTCCTGGCGACCCAGCGCGACGCCGTCGGGCTGATCACGTTCGAGGACCGGATCGTCGACTTCCTGCCGGCGCGGTATCGTCCCGGCCACCTGCGGCGGATCATGGCGGCGCTCGAGCGCGAGCCCTCGGGCCGGGCGACCGATCTGGCCGGTCCGATCGAGGAGATCGCGGCCACCGTGCGCAAGCGCGGGCTGATTGTGCTGATCTCCGACCTGCTGGCGGATGCCTCGGCCTTGAAGACGCGGCTCGGCTACCTGAGCTCACGCGGGCACGACGTGATCGTGCTCCGCGTGCTCGATCCGGCCGAGGTCGGCTTCTCGTTCGCGGCGCCGGCCATGTTCCGCGATGTCGAGAGCGGCAAGGAGCTGTACGTCGACCCCGAGCAGGCCCGTGCCGAGTACCTCCGGCGGTTCAACGCTCACGCGGGCGAGATCCAGCGGGCCTGCCTTGACCTGGGGATCGAGTTCGAGACGATCACGACCGATCGGCCGCTTGAGCTGGTGCTGTTTGACCTGTTGCGGGCGCGGATGCGGCGCGCCCGGCGGCCGGGGCGGCGGACCATCGGCGGCGGCACGCGCCGGGGAGGGTCGTCATGAGCGCTCTGACGCCCCTGTACCTGCTCGGCCTGCTCGCGGTCGCCGCGCCGATCGTGTTCCACCTGATCCGCCGCGCGCCGAAGGGCGAGGTGCCGTTCAGCTCGTTGATCTTCCTGTCGCCGTCGCCGCCGCGGCTGACGCGCCGCAGCCGGCTCGACAATCTTTGGTTGCTGCTGCTACGGGCGGCCGCGCTGTCGCTGCTGGCGTTCGCGTTCGCCCGGCCGTTCCTCCGCGAGGCGGCGAGCTGGACCCTGCCCGAGGACGCCCCGAGGCGCACGGCGATCCTGATCGATACCAGCGCGAGCCTCCGCCGTGGCGACCTGTGGGCCCGCGCGAAGGCCGCGGCCCGCCGGGTCGTCGAGGACTGCGGGCCGACCGAGGAACTCGCGATCCTCGCCTTCGACCGGACGGAACGGCCGGTGCTGACGTTCCGCGAATCGTCCACGCTCACCGCCCCCCAGCGTCGGGCCGTGGCACTGGCGCGGATCGACGCTCTGGAACCGACCTGGGCCTCGACCGACCTCGGCCAGGCACTGGTCGACGCGGTCGCCGCCGTCGAGGAGGTCGCCGACTCGAGCGACCGGTCCGCCCGCATGCCGAGGCGGATCGTGCTCGTGAGCGACCTCCAGCAGGGCGGCCGGCTCGACGCCCTGGGCGAGTTCGAATGGCCGACCGACGTTGAGCTCGATCTCAAGGCCGTTGCCGACGACGCCTCGAACGCCGGTCTCCGGCGGCTGGCCGGGTCGGTCGAAGGGTCTGAGGCCGGGCCAGCCGCCGAGCCCCGCGTGCGGGTCTTCAACGACGCCGCCTCGAGCCGCGATCGGTTTATCCTGCACTGGACCGGATCGGATGGGAAGAAGCTCGGCGACCCCGTGGATGCGTATGTCCCGCCCGGCGAGAGCCGCGTCGTGCGCATCCCCCGGCCCGAGGGCGGGCAGGCGCCCCAGTCGATCGTCCTCACGGGCGACTCGGCGCCGTTCGATAACGCGCTCCATGTGCTGGACGAGCCGCGCGAGGAAGCCACGGTCCGGTTCCTCGGCGACGACCGACCCGACGACCCGAACGGCCTGCTCTTCTACCTGATGCGGGTGTTCATCGACACCCCTAGGCGGACGGTCAAGGTCGTCGCGCAGTCGCCGAACGCCCCGATCGCGGCCGATCCCGCGCATCCGGTCCGCCTGGCCGTGCTCGCCGGCGAGACAACGCCCGAGAATGCCCGGCGGCTCCGCGACCTCGCGCGGACTGGCAGCACTCTCCTTTATGTCGCCGCCCGGCCTGGGAGTGGCGAGACGCTCGGTACGCTGCTGGCCTCGCCGCCGCGGCCGATCGAGGAGACTCGTTCGAAACGCGATGCCCTGATCAGCGAGATTGCCTTCGACCATCCGTTATTCGCGCCGTTCGCCGCGCCCCAGTACAGCGACTTCACCAGGGTCCACTTCTGGAAGCACCGGAAGGTCCGCGAGGACCTCCTTGCACCTGAAGGGGAAAAGCCGCCACGCGCCCGCGTGATCGCCCGGTTCGAGGACGGCGACCCGGCCGTTCTGGAAGCACCCGTCGAGCGGGGATACGTCGTTGTCATGGCCAGCGGCTGGAGCCCGGATGACAGCCAGCTCGCGCGGTCGTCCAAGTTCGTCCCGCTGATGATGGCGATGCTCGATCGCCGCGACGTCCGGCCGTTCGAGGCCGAGGAACGCACGGTGGGCGACCGGATCGTTCTGCCGGCGCCGAAGGACCCAAAGCACGGACTTTCCGTCCGCAAGCCGTCGGGCGCCACCGTCAACCTGGCGCCGGGCGTCACGACGTTCGACCAGGCCGATGAGCCGGGAATCTACACGGTGACCGGCGCCGATGTGCCGCGGTCGTTCGCGGTGAATCTTGACCCGTCCGAGAGCAAGACCACGGCGTGGAACGTCGAGTCGCTCGAGCAGTTCGGCTGCCGGCTCGCCAGCGCCGAGCGGAAGACGATGGACCGGGAGCAGCAGCGGCAGATGCACAACGCCGAACTCGAGGGGCGCCAGAAAATGTGGCGCTGGCTGATCCTCGCGACCCTCGGCATCCTGATCGTCGAAACCGGCCTCGCGGGGCGGCTCGCGCGCCCCCGCCAGAGCCAGAACCAGAACCAGCCGGAGGGCCCGTCATCATGAGCGGGAAGTTGCGGCAGGCGTTGGAGCAGGTGGCCGTTCGGTACCGGCGCGTCCGGCTCTGGACCGGCCTGGCGGCCTGCTGGCTGGTGCTGGCGCTCCTCGGCTGCGCGGTCGCGGCGGTCGGGCCGGGTCCGCTGGCGAGGATCCTGCCGGCTGGCGGAATCCCCGGGCTCCTGCTACTCCTGGCCGGGGCGTGCTGGCTGGCGTTCGGGCTGTTCGCCTCGCGCTCCGCCCGCGATCCCCGATGGGTGGCGCGCCGGATCGAGAACGCTCACCCCGAACTGAACGCCGAGCTCCTGGCCGCCGTCGAGGAGGTCGAGTCGGCGCCGGGCGGACGACTCGGGTATCTCCAGTCGACCGTCGTCCGCGAGGCGCTCGAGCACCGCCGCGCGCACGACTGGGACCAGACCGTGCCGTCCTGGAAGCTGAGCCTCGCCGGGCTCGCCCACACGGGGGGCCTGGTCTTCCTCGCGGCCGTCGTCGGCTTCCTGGTGCTGCGCGAGCGCACCTCGGCGCACGGTAGCGGCGGATCTTACTGGCAGACGGCCGAGTCGGATGTCCAGGTCGAGCCCGGCGACGTCGAGCTCGAGCGCGGCAGCCCGCTGCTCGTCGTCGCCCGCTTCTTCACGCCTCCGCCCGCCGATGCGACGCTCGTGATTGACGGTGACGTCCCCGGCGGCCCGCGCCGGAGCATGGCCCGCAGCCTCGAGGACCCCGCGTTCGCCGGCCGGATCGAGTCGGTCCCCTCCGACCTGAGCTACCGCGTCGAGTTCGACGGCCGCACCACGCCATCATACCGCGTGCGGATCTTCGAGTACCCCGAGCTGAAGCGCGCCGACGCCCACCTGGTCTTCCCCGACTACACCCACATGCCGCCCCGGATCGTCGAGGACGTCCGCCATGTCACGGCCGTCGAGGGGACCGCGCTGACGCTCGTCTGCCGGCTGAACAAGGACGTCGCCGCGGCCGAGCTGATCGACAAGCAGGGCGCGATCCCGCTCGTCCGCGACGAGTCGCAGCCGCATACGTATCGCGCGAAGCTGGTGCTCGCCGACCCGCGGCGGCTCAAGGTCCGGTTGCTCGATGCCCAGGGGCGCGTCAGCCCGATCGAGCCCGAGATCGCGATCAACGTCACGCGCAACAAGCCGCCGACGATCGCGATCACCCGGCCCGGGCACGATGTCGAGGTCTCGCCGCTCGAGGAACTGGAGCTGCACGCCCGGATCGAGGACGACTTCGGCCTGATCCGCCACGGGATCAGCTACAGCACGGGCGGCGACGAGCCGAAGGACATCGTCCTCGCCGCGCCGAAGCCGAAGCCGAAGGGCGCGGCCGGATCGGCTCCGGCGAAGGACAATCCGAAGCCGCCCCTGCGCATCGAGGCCGAGCACATGATCGACTTCGAGGCGATGAAGGCGGTGCCCGACCAGCTCGTCTCGTACACCTTCTGGGCCGAGGACATCGGGCCGGATGGCGCCGTGCGCCGGACGTCGAGCGACATGTTCTTCGCCGAGGTCCGCCCGTTCGAGCAGGTATTTCGCCAGGGCGAACCGCCCTCGGGCTCGGCCGAGATGCAGGGCCAGCAGGGTCAGAACGCGCAGGAGGCCGGCCAGCTCGCCGAGCTCGAGAGGCAGATCATCAGCGGCATCTGGAAGCTCATCCGCCGCGAGACCCGCCCGCGGCCGACGGCGGAATTCGTCCCCGACGCGACCACCCTGCGTGACTCGCAAAAGGCCGTCCTTGACCAGGCCAGTCAGCTCGGCGAGCGGCTGCGCGACGCCACTTCGCGCGCCGCGCTCCAGCAGGCGCTCAAGGCCATGACGGAGGCCGGCGGGCACCTGGGCCAGGCCGTCGACGGCCCGAGCATCCCGCCGCTCAGGCCCGCGCTGACCGCCGCGCAGACGGCCTCGCAGGCGCTCTTGAAGCTCCGCGCCCGCGAGATTCAGGTCATCCGTTCGTCGCGGCAGAACCGCAACGGCCGCAGTGGAAATAGCGCCTCGCGGCGGCAGCTCCAGCAGCTCGAGCTGAAGCCGGATGAGAACCGCTTCGAAGAACAGCGGACGGCCCGCTCGCAGGAAAATCAGACCCAGCGCGAGCGCGAGCAGGCCGAGAACCGGCAGGTTTTGAACCGCCTGCGCGAGCTGGCCCAGCGCCAGCGGGACCTCAACGAGCGGCTCAAGGAGATCCAGTCGGCCCTCGAGGCGGCGAAGACCCCCGAGGCCCGCGCCGAGCTCGAGCGTCAGCTCAAGCGGCTGCGCGACCAGCAGCGCGAGATCCTCCGCGACACCGACGAGCTGCGCGAGCGGATGGAGAACGAGGAGAACCAGCAGCGCATGGCCGAGGCGCGGCAGGAGGTCCAGCAGGGCCGCGAGAACCTTCGCAAGGCGTCCGACGCCCTCGAACACGGCCGGATTCCCCAGGCGATCACCGAGGGCGCCCGCGCCGGCGAGCGGCTGAATAACCTCCGCGAGCGGTTCCGCAACGAGACCTCCAACCGCTTCGCCGAGGAGATGAACCGCATGCGCTCCGAGGCCCGCCGCCTCGACGAGGACCAGAAAAAGATCAACGAGAAACTCGATGCCTGGCAAAAACAGCCTGAGCGCTCGCTCCGCGAATCCGACGAGCGGAAGCAGCTCCGCCAGGCGTCCGAGCAGCAGACGAAGAAGGCCGACGAGATCCTCGACCGGATGCGCCAGACCACCCAGGACGCCGAGGAGACCGAGCCCCTGCTGGCGCGGAACCTCTATGACACCGTCCGCCAGGCGAACGAGCAGAAGGTCTCCGAGTCGCTCAAGGCCACCCAGCAACTCGTCGACGTCGGCATTCCCGAGGAAGCCGCGCGCGCCGCTCAGCACGCCGGCCGCGGTATCGAGGACCTGCGCAAGGGGATCGAGCACGCCGCCGAATCGGTGCTCGGCGATGAGACCGCCGCGCTCCGCCGCGCCCGCAACGAGCTCGACGACCTGGCCAACCAGGTCAATCGCGAGATCGCCCAGAACAACCCGCAACGCAACCGACCCGGCCAGAATGCCGGCAATGCCGATGACCAGCAGCGCCAGCCTCGCGACGGCCAGAGCCAACCCAGGGACGGCCAGGCCCGGTCCGAGCCCGGCCAGAATCGGGAGGGCAAGGCTTCGTCCGAGCCGGGCAACCAGCAGCGCGACGGCCAGCAGCAGGGTCAGCGCGACGGCCAGCAGCAGGGTCAGCGCGACGGCCAGCAGCAGGGTCAGCGCGACGGCCAGCAGCAGGGCCAGCGCGACGGCCAGCAGCAGGGCCAGCCCGGCGATCAGCCGCCCGGCGAGCGCCAGGGCGGCCAGCCGGGCGAACGCCAGGCCGGCGGGCTTCGGGGCGGAAACGAGAACGCGAATCGTCCCGAGCGCCTTGGCGGCGATCGGATGGTCAACGGCCCGCATGGCGGACCCGGCGGCCCGATCACCGGCGGGAATTTCCGCCAGTGGTCCGACCGGATGCGCGACGTCGAGGAGCTACTCGATGACCCGGACTGGCGCGCCGACGCCGCGCGAATCCGCGATCGTGTCCGAGGCGCCCGCGAGGAGTTCCGACGCCATTCCAGGGCCCCCGACTGGACCAGGCTCAACGACCTGGTGACGAATCCCATTAACGAGTTGCGCAAGCGAATCGGTGAGGAGCTGCAGCGCCGCGAGTCGCCCGACGCGCTGGTGCCCATCGATCGCGACCCCGTTCCACCCCGCTTCGCCGAGGGCGTCCGGCGCTACTACGAACGCCTGGGGAGCGGCCGATGAAGCTCCCCTCGCTCGTCTGGGGCTCGCCCCAGTGGTCGTCGGTCGCTGGCATCCTCGCGGGCATCGCCGCACTGGCTTTGCTCTGGAGCTACGCCCGCGCCCGCACTGGCCGCCCGGTCCGGCTCGCCGCGGCGACGCTCAAGGCCCTCGGCTTCGCCGCGCTCCTGATCGCTCTCGTCGAGCCGATGCTCACCGGCACCCGCCCCCGGCGCGGGGCGAATGCCTTCGTCATCCTCGCCGATAACAGCCAGAGCATGCTCATCCGCGACGGCCGCGGCACGCCCACGCGCGGCGAATGGCTGCGCGATCGCCTCGGCAAGGAGACCGCGTGGAAGACCCGGCTCGAGCAGGACTTCGACGTCCGCCGCTACGCGATTGACTCGCACCTCCGCGCGGTCGAGGGGTTCGACGCACTCGCCTTCGACGGCGTCGGCTCGTCGCTCGGCACCTCGCTCCAGTCCCTGGCGAAGCGGTTCCGCGGGCTTCCGATCGCGGGCGTGCTGGTGTTCACCGACGGCCGCCGCACCGACACGGGCGACCTCGATCCCTCGCAGCTTCCGCCGATTTACCCGGTGATTCCCCCCACGCGCGGGGGCGGGCGGGACATCGGCGTCCGCGGCGTCTCGATCACCCAGACCAACTTCGAGGCGGCGCCGGTCGTCCTCCGCGCCGATGTCGCCACGACCGGATACCGCGGCCAGCCGATCGTCGCCGTCGTCACCGACGAATCGGGCAACGACGTCGAACGCCAGGAGATGACGGCCAATCGCGACGACCGGCCGCTGTCGTTCCGTTTTCAGTTCCGGCCCGAGCAAAAGGGGCTTTCGTTCTACCGCGTTCGCGCCTTTGCCCGCGACGCCGAGATCCCCGCCGATGCGGATGCTCACGCCGGTGCCACGGCCCCGCCCGCTTCCGGTGGCGCCGATGCCGACGGCGGCGAGCAGACGACCGCCAACAACAGCCGGCTCGTCGTGGTCGATCAGGGCGGCGGGCCGTACCGCGTGCTGTATGTCAGCGGCCGGCCCGACCCCGAGTTCGGCTTCCTCCGCCGGGCGCTCGAGGCCGAGGACCAGGTCGGCATCGTGGGCCTCATCCGGATCGCTCGCAAGCAGCCGAAGTTCGACTTCCGCAGCAATCGACGCGGCGAGGCGAACCCATTCTACGACGGCTTCGACCAGTCCGACCCCGACCTGGCCGAGCGCACCGATCAGCCGGTCCTCGCCCGCTTCGGCACCACCGGCCCCGACGAGCTGCGCGATGGGTTCCCCAAAACGGCCGAGGAATTGTATCCGTATCACGCCGTCATCCTCGACGACCTGGAAGCCGCGTTCTTCACCGCCGATCAGCTCGCGCTCTTGCGAAACTTCGTCAGCCAGCGCGGCGGGGGCCTGATGATGCTCGGCGGCCCCGATTCGTTCGCCGAGGGGCGGTATGATCGCACACCAGTCGGCGAGCTGCTGCCCGTGTATCTCCACCGCACGCCTCCGCCCGGCAACGGCGATGCCGAGTATCGGCTCTCGCTGACTCGCGAGGGATTGCTTCAGCCGTGGGTCCGGCTGCGGAAGACCGAGGAAGACGAACGCAAACGGCTCGACGATCTGCCCAGACTACCGGTGCTGAACCAGGTGCGTGGGATCAAGCCGGGCGCCGTGGTGCTTTCCGAGGCTCGCGACGGATGGGGCCGCGCCTCGCCGGCGCTCGTGGCCCAGCCGTTCGGCAAGGGCCGCGTCGCCGCGATGCTGCTCGGTGCCCTCTGGCGGTGGGACCTCAAGCGCGCCGATCCCAGCGACGTCGAGCCCAGGCGCGCCTGGCGCCAGGCGATCCGCTGGCTCGTCGCCGACGTCCCCCGCCGGATCGAGGTCACCGCCCGCCCGCTGGCCGACTCGACCGCGCCGGCCGTCGACCTGCGCGTCCGCGTCCGCGACGCCCAGTATCGTCCGCTCGACAACGCCCGCGTCACTCTCAAGATCACCGCGCCGGGCGGCGAGGAGCTGAACCTCGACGCCCAGCCCGACGGCCGCGAGGCGGGCACCTACGCCGCCACCTACGTCACCCGCCAGGCCGGCGCGTATCGCGTGCTGGCCAGTGCCTCGGCTCCCGATGGCTCGGCTGTCGGCCAGCGCGAGACCGGGTGGGCCGCTCAGCCCGCCGCTGATGAGTTCGCCCGCCTCGAGCCCGACCGCGACTGGCTCGAGTCCATCGCCAGCCGCACCCGCGGCGAGGTCGTCGACGGCGACCGGCTGGGTGCATTCGTCTCCAGCCTCTCCTCGAGAGACGCGCCGATCACCGAGCCCTGGACGGCACCGCTCTGGCACCAGCCGTTGTACTTCCTCATCGCGATCGCCTGCCTGGCCGGCGAGTGGGGCATCCGCCGCCTCAACGGTCTGCCCTGATGAATTCGAGAACCGCGACATGCTGACGCTTTGGCTATCCATCGGGCTCGCGGCACTCGCCGCATCGCCGGGCGACTCTGCGCGCGTGATCGTCGTTGTGGGAGCCCCGGGCACCCCCGAATACGCCACGCAGTTCCGCGCCTGGGCCGAGTCGTGGAAAGCGGCGGCATCGCGCGGGCAGGCTGAGTCCACCGCGATCGGCCTGGACGATCACCCAGGCTCGACCGATCGCGATCGCCTCAAGGGATTGCTCGCGGAGTCGACCCGTTCGGCGACCGCTCCGCTCTGGATCGTCCTGATCGGCCACGGAACCTTCGACGGCCGCGAGGCGAAGGTCAACCTTCGCGGGCCCGATGTGACCGACGTCGAGCTGGCGGAATGGCTCCGTCCCGCGAAGCGTCCAGTCGTGGTGATCGACTGCACCTCCGCGAGCGCCCCGTTCCTCAACCGGGTCTCCGCACCGGGCCGCGTGGTCATCACGGCGACCCGTAGCGGCAGCGAGATCAACTTCGCCCGCTTCGGCCGGTATCTGGCCGAGTCGATCGCCGACCCCCACGCCGATCTCGACAAGGACGGCCAGGTCTCGCTGCTCGAGGCGTTCCTCTCGGCCAGTCACCGCGTCGAGGATTACTACAAGACGCGCTCTCAGCTCGCCAGCGAGCATGCGCTGCTCGACGACAACGGCGACCGCCTGGGCACGCCGCCCGACTGGTTCCACGGGGTCCGCGCGATCCGACGCGCGAAGGACGGCGCCTCGCCGGACGGCCTGCGTGCCCACCAGATCCATCTCGTTCCCAGCGACCGCGAGCGGAAGCTTCCGCCCGAAGTCCGCCGCCGCCGCGACGAGCTCGAGCTGTCGCTCGCCGCCCTGCGCGACCAGAAGGTCCGGATGAACGACGACGAATACTACCGCCGGATCGAGCCGATCCTGCTCGAATTGGGCCGCCTTTATCAGCAGGCCGAGGGCCAACGAGAGGCTCAACCATGAGCGAGTATCAATACTACGAGTTCCGCGCGATCGACCGGCCGCTCACCCAGAAGCAGATGGACGAGCTGCGCGCTCTCTCGACCCGCGCCGAGATCACGCCCACCAGCTTCACCAACGAGTACCACTGGGGGAACTTCAAGGGCAAGCCTTCGGCCATGATGGCCACGTACTTCGACGCGTTCGTCTACGTCGCCAACTGGGGCACCCATCAATTAATGGTTCGGCTGCCGTTGTCTTTCATCGACGTCGACCAGCTCGAGCTGTACTGCAACGGCGAGGCCTTGTCGATGAATGTGGGCAAGAATCACGTCGTCCTCGATTTCACGTCGCAGGACGAGTCGGGCGACGACTGGACCGAAGGGGAAGAGTGGATGTCGTCGCTGATTTCGATCCGGGACGAGTTGATGCGCGGCGACCTGCGGGCCCTCTACATCGGCTGGCTCGCGTCGCTGTCGGAGGACGGCTTGAGCCCGGACGACGCGGATGACGAAATTATGGAACCGCCGGTCCCTCCCGGGCTGGACAGGCTCTCGCCCTCGCTCAAATCACTGGTCGAGTTCCTGCGGGTCGATTCCGAGCTGCTCGCGGCGGCCGCGGATGCCAGTCACGGCAATGTCCCGGCCGGTCCATCAACGGCGCACCTGGAAAAATGGGTCAGGTCGCTCCCGGCCCGAGACAAGGACGCTTACCTGCTCAGGCTACTCGGCGACGAGGGCTCGGCTGCGCTCCGCGCCGATCTGCTGACGCGGTTCCGCGACGCGACCACGCCCCGTGGGAAAAAGCCGGCGGTCGCGACCGGCACTCGAACGGTTGCCGAGCTCCTCGCCGCCCGCGAAGCGATCATCCGGCGGAAGACCGAAAAGACGAGCAAGACGTCCATGCGGGCCGTGCAGCC
>JAKAUH010000855.1 GCA_021818605.1 Planctomycetota bacterium | reverse complement strand
TGGCGCCGAGCGTGAGCGGCACGGCGATGCCGACGAGCTTCTATGTCACGGGATCGCGAGGAATCTCGACATTCATGCCGGGCAATTTCACGGGCAATCCGGTCGTCCCGCTCGGCGGGTCGATGGGCTCGACCGAAGGGGGCGGGCTGTCGATCAAGGTCGGCTCGGGCGCCGATGAGGACGGGGGTCCGACGGGTGCGAGCGCTTCGACCGCGGCGATGTCGCGGACGAATCCGGGCTATGGCGGTCCGACCTCGCCGATCATGACCTATATCGGTTCGGTGGGTTCGGGCTCGGGCTCATCGGGTTCCGGCGGGGGCCAGGGGTCGCAGAACATGCAGATGACGGCGCCTGTGCCCGCGGCGCCGAAGCTGGGCATCGCCATCCCCGGCTCACCGGCGGGGACCTCGCCCGGCGCTGCGGCTCCGATGAACCCGATGTCGCCGCAGTTCGGCGCACCGACATTAATCCAGGGACTGGGTGCGAAGCTGGTGCCCTCGCTGCCTGGCGGCCTTGGCATTCAGGGCGGTCTCTCGCCGATGATACCAGGCGGAAACTGATCCAGCGCACGGATCGACTCGTGAAACGTCTCGAACAACCAGGGCGGGCAGGGTTTCTCATGGCGTGGAGATCCTGTCGGCCCCAGGTTTATGGATTCCGTCAAGTTTGCCGGTCGGGACGACGATGACGGATGGGAGGCGACGAGTCTCGGTGTCTTCCCATGGACGGGAAGAGTTCGGCCGCGGGCTGCGGCAGGGCGTCATGGATGATGCAGGCCGGAACAAGGCCATTCTTGAAGAGACCCTGGGGTGCGGCCGTCGCTCTCCTCGCCCTCGTCGTCATGACGAGCGGCTGCCTGGGGCCGGGCGCGGTCCGCTACACGCGGATGCGCTATAACGAGGCCGTGCGCCTCACCAACGACCAGCAACTGCTGATGAACATCGTGCGGCTCCGTTACGCCGACTCGCCGATGTTCATCGACCTGCCGAACATCATTAGCCAGTTCGAGCTCGCGGCCGGCGGCAGCGATCCTGGACGCCGCGGCAGTCAGACAGCCTTCGGCATCGCCGGCTTGACGGGTCGGGATACGCCCACTCTGACCTACCACCCGCGCGAGGGGCGAGAGATCGCCAAGGCCCTGCTGAATCCCATCTCGGCCGACCTGTTCAGCGTGGTCAATGCCGGGGCGACGGTTGAGCAGCTCTTTCTCCTGACCATCAATGACCTGAACGACGTTCCGAATGCTCCGCGTGCCACCACGTTGACGCCCACCTTGCCTGACGATAATTCAGAGTTTCTCCGGGGTATTCGCATCCTCTCGTCCCTGCGGGATCGCGAGGCGACCGAGCTGGTCATCGGAACCAGCGACGATCCCGATAACCTGTCCGATCCGGTTGCGCGTAGCTCGATCGATGGCAGCGACCTGATCGAGGCCGCTCGGGCCGGCTACGTCTTTCGCGCGAGCGGAAACGATCAGTTGGCACTCCGCCGTCGCGAGCGGGAGTTGTTTCTTCGCATCCGCCAACCATATGTCCATTCGCCCGAGATGGAGGAGCTGGCGCGGATTTTCAAGCTGACGCCGGGACTTAGCCGTTATCGGATCAAATCCGAATTGACCGAGGAGGCCGGTGAGATCCACGCGAGCCCGCTGGGCAGCGATACGATCTTCCTGAACCTTCGTTCGATCCTTCAGATCATGACGTTCCTTTCGAAAGGGGTTTGTATCCCCGAGGAACACGTGCGGACCGGCGTCGCGCCGACGATTCCCGGTCCCGATGGCCGTCCCTTTGACTGGACGCGGGTGACGGCCGGCCAGTTCTTCGTTCGAGCGCAGAAGCACCGGCCGGCCAGCGCCGAGGTAGCTGTCCTCTATCGCGGATACTGGTTCTACATCGCGCCTGATGACGTGAACTCGCGGGCCATGCTTTCAATCATCGAGGTGCTGTTTGCTCTCCAGGAGTCCGGCGAGCGATCGCTCGGGCCGCTGCTGACGCTGCCCGTCGGTGGTTGAGCCAGTCCTGGTGAGGGCTCTTCGGGGCAATCACGACGCGTCAATTGCCGCCGATACCGTGTTGCCGGGCGCCTCGACGACGGCGCCGGTTGCGGCGAATCGCGTGTCTCGCGTCGTCCTGCGGTCGATCCGGGCGTAGATTTCTTGCACGATGGCGGCGAGCTTGAACCGCCCGAAGGCGCGAGGGTCACGCAGGTCGGGCGGGTCGCGGCCGCTGGTCCAGGCGTAATGCCCGGCCACTTTGCGGCGGGTGAGGCGGCCCCGCGAGGGTCGTCCTCCGCGCGCTGGGGATCGACAAATCCAGCCGCCTCCGTCGGGTTGGATCGAGCCGTCCTCCAGAGCCTGATCGTAGTGTCCGAAGCGTGTCGGTACAATCGGTCCCCCGGCCTGATGATGGCAACCTGGCCATTCTCGGTGCTGGTTGTCCCCGTCTCTGGAGCCGCGTCGCGCATGGGATTTTCCGACTGGCTGTTCGGCCGCAGGCTGGCGACCCTGGAGGAGGAGCACCAGCGCGTCGGGGTGCTGGCGGGCATCCCGATGCTGGGGCTCGATGCTCTGGCCTCGGCGGCGTACGGACCCGAGGCCGCGCTGGCACTCCTGATCCCGCTGGGCCTGAGCGGGGTCGCGCACATCGGACGGATCACGACACTGATCATCGTGCTCCTGCTCGTCGTGTATTTCTCCTACCGCCAGACAATCGCCGCGTATCCGCACGGCGGTGGGTCGTACACAGTGGCACGCGAGAACCTCGGGAACGGGTGGGGCCTGCTGGCCGCGGCGGCGCTCCTGCTCGACTATGTGCTGGTGGTGGCCGTCGGCGTCTCCGCCGGGATCGGTGCATTGGTCTCGGCGCTGCCTGGCCTCCAGCCGTACACGCTCTGGCTCTGCCTGCTCACCCTCGCCCTGATCACGATCGTGAACCTGCGCGGCGTGAAGGAATCGGGCGCGGCGTTCATGGTTCCAACCTATCTCTTCGTCCTCTCGCTGCTCACCGTCCTGGCGATCGGGATCTTCAGGGCAGTGGCGTCGGGCGGACATCCGGTGCCGGTCGACCCACCCGCGCCACTGGATCCGGCGCCGAAGGTCGCGACGCTCTGGCTCCTGATGCGGTCATTCGCCAGCGGTTGCACGGCGATGACGGGCGTCGAGGCGGTCAGCAACGGCGTCTCGGCGTTCCGCGAACCGTCGGTCGTCTCCGCCCGCCGCACGCTGACGGCGATCATCGCGCTCCTCGGCGTCCTGCTGGCGGGAATCGCGTACCTTTGCGCGGCCTACGGCATCGGAGCGACACGGGCCGAGGAGGCCGGATACGAGAGCGTCCTGTCGCAGCTCACCGCGGCGGTCGTCGGCCGGGGGGTATTCTACTACATCACGATCGCGTCGGTCCTGGCCGTGCTGGCTCTCTCAGCCAACACGGGCTTCGCCGATTTTCCGCGCCTCTGCCGGGTGATCGCGCAGGACGGATTCCTGCCGAATGCCTTCGCCCATCGAGGACGCCGGCTGGTCTACTCGCACGGCATCCTCGTGCTGGCGGGGCTGTCGGGGATGCTGCTGGTCATCTTCCGCGGCATCACCGACGCGCTGATCCCGCTCTTTGCCGTGGGGGCGTTCCTGGCCTTCACGCTCTCGCAGGCCGGCATGGTCGAGCACTGGCGGCGCCTGGGCGGACCTGGCTCGCGGCGGTCGATGATCATCAACGGCCTGGGCGCGATCTGCACGGCCGTGACTCTGGTCGTGGTCCTGGTCTCGAAGTTCACCGAGGGCGCCTGGGTGACGGTCCTGTTGATCCCGGCGCTGCTGGTCGTCTTCGTCAGCGTGCGGGCTCATTACCTGAGTCTGGCCCGGGAGGTGAGGAGCGACGCTCCGCTCGACGCGGCCAACCTCGAGCCGCCGATCGCACTTTTGCCGATCCGAGGCTGGAGCGCCATCACCCGCAAGGCGCTGCGGATCGCGATGAAGGTCTCGCCGAATGTTTATGTGCTGCATATCGCCGGCGACGAGCAGGCTGTGCTGGACCTGGAAGACACCTGGGGCCATCGCGTACGGGAGCCGTCGATCGAGGCCGGCGTGGAGGCACCGCGGCTGATCGTCATCTTCTCGCCGTTCCGGCAGCTCTACTCGCCGCTCCTGCAGGCCGTGACCGACATTCAGAAGGCTCACCCCGGCCGCGACGTCGTCGTGGTCGTCCCCGAGTTGGTCGCGACGAAGTGGTATCATTACCTGCTGCACAACCAGACAGCCGCGGTCATCAAGGCCTATCTGCTCTTCAGCGGCCTGCGCCGGGTGGTCGTGCTCAGCGTTCCGTGGTACCTGAATGCGTAGGAAGCCGAAGGCAGGGCGCACCGCCGGATGCCAGTCGCCTTGGCGCCATGCGTGGCAACGCGCATAACGGCAGGAATCCGCCTCGTCGGGATCGAGGCTGCCAGGTGGTCCGATCGCACGCGGCGGTTGCAGCGGGGTGAGTCATGCAATCGGGACTCTTGTTGCTGGCTGAGGTCGTGGAAGGTCGCTGGCGGCCGGGGATCGGCGACCCGACGGTCATGGGCTGGGTCACGTTCGTGCCGTACGTGCTGGCGTCGATCGGCTGCGCCCTGGCGGCGTTGCGCGAGCCGATGGCCGATGGCGCCAGGCGGCTGCGGTCGCGGCCCTCGCGGTTCTGGATGACGCTCGCCGTTCTGATGCTTGCCCTGGGGATCAACAAGCAGCTCGACCTCCAGACCCTGGTCACGCAGATCGGCCGCGACGTGATCCGGGCGTGGGGGCTTTACTCGTCGCGTCGCGAATTGCAGATCGGCTTCATTCTGGTGGTGGGCGTGGTTTGCGCCGGTGCGCTGGGATGGTTCTTCTGGGCGGCTCGTGCCACGCTGAGGAGCCGATGGCCGGCCGTGCTGGGGATGTTGTTCATCCTGGGATTCGTGGTCGTCCGCGCCGCGTCATTTCACAGCGTCGATGTCTTCATCGGCTCGCGGCTGGGCGGGGCGCGGTGGAACTGGATTCTCGAGCTGGGCGGGATCGCGATCGTGGGAGCCGCCGCCGGTCGCGTCCTGCTATCGGCACCTGGCAGGCCCCCGCGGCCCGATGGCGCGATGACCTACAGCTACCGCGTGAACTCCCGCTGAATCAACCTGAAGGGCTTGACTTGCCGGAGTTAGTCTGCCAGATCGCTCAACAGTTCGTTGAGCAGTTCGACATCCTCGGATTCGACGATCATCGCCCAGGTTTTGCCGTCGCCAGCCGGCTCGGCGAAGCCGAGGATCCGGATGCTCTCCTGGTCCAGCACCTCGCGAATGCGCATGATCTCGTCCTGGACCGCGGCCGGGTCGCGGCCGGATTCATTGGCGAAGACGACCGCAATCCGGGACTGCCGTCCCGCGATGGCCCCCCGGCTGATGTCAGGGAAATGCTGGGCGGCGTGGCGGGCCATGGCTTCGGCCTCGGCGTTCCAGTCCAGATCACTCATGATGAGGTTCCATCGAAATGCCTGAGACGGCGGATCGCCGAACCGGCGAAGCTCGACCCGTCACCGATCCATCCTACAGGCCGAGCCGCTCGCGTGCGAAGGCCAGGCAGCGGGCGACGTTGTCGTCCTCGGCGTGAACCTGCTGATCGTGCGTCAGGCCGCCGATCCGGGGCAGGGGAGTTGCCGGCGGATGATCCCTCACGGTGGACAGCGCCCTGGCCAGGTGTCGGCCCGGGAGGTCGGGGAACGTCGCCCAGTAGCGTTGGCGAAGGCAAGGTATCCGGAGCGGGGCCCTCGTGATCATCTCGATGTTGAAGCGGATCTCGGGCCGGGCTTTCCGCAAGGTCCGCACGGCCCGGGGCAGGTCGAGGATACCGGTGCCCAGCGGGACCTCCGAGAGCAAGAACCCCTCGCGATACTCCTCGACGCCCATGTCCTTGAAGTGGGTGGTGAACGACCGGGGCGCCAGGGCGTCGATCACGTCCATCGGGTCCTCAAGGAGCGCGACGCTGTTGCCCGTATCGAGGCAGACACCCACGTGATCGTTGCCGGCCCGATCGAGGATCGCCAGCAGTTCGTCGGAGCGCCAGTCCTTGTGGTTCTCGACGGCAAGCTGGATGTTCTCCCGGGCCGCGACTGGCGCGGCGAGCCGTAGCGAGTGCTCCGACGAAGCGGCGAACCGCCGGAAGGCCGCAGCCGAGTCGAACGTCTCGTACCGCCTCCCCGAGAGCATCACGGTGCGGACCACCGAAGCGCCGGCCTGGCGGGCCGTCCGGATCTCGGCCGTGAAGCGGTCGACGCTGGCCTCGTCGCGGGGCAGGGCGGCGATCCCCTCGAGGTACATCGACGCCGCCTCGGCCCGCTCGCGGATGGCCCGGGCCGCGGCCTCGTCGCGAATGCCGAGCCCGACCTGCACCCCGCGTGCCCCGAGTTTTCGCGCGTGCTCCAGGAATCGGAGCGGATCGGCGAACCGATCGCCAGCCGGGCGCCCGCGGTCGGCGGCGGTCCGGACCCGGAACGAGTGGATCACCAGGCCGAGCGAGCCGGTCCCGCCACCCTCGGCCGCGGGAAGCCGACCTGAAAGCGACTCGCCCACGATCGCCGTCGCGATCAGGCCCGATGAAGCGACCAGCAACTCGCGTCGGGACAGCATCACGAATTCCTCCCCAGCAAAGCCTGTCGCTCCGCATCCCACGGGGCGCGATAGGGCCGTTCGAGCAAGGACTCGGCCTCCGGGTCGTCGATGATGGTTTCCTTGTGGGCGTCCCAGCGAAGCTTGCGGCCGAGGCGAAGCGAGAGGTTCGCCAGGTGGCACGCGGTGACGACGCGGTGGCCGGTCTCGAGGTCCGAGATCGGCTCGCGGCGCGAGCGGACACATTCGAGGAAGCTCTTCGCGTGGCGCCGGAACTGGTCGAATTCATCGCCCGAGCGGTCCTCGATGCCCTCGGTCCGCCTCGCCGCGAGCTCGCGGTTGCCGGTGGAAGCCGGGCCTCCGGCCGGATGCGGACCGCCGAACCGCGGGATCGCGTCGGCCGTCGCGAGCTTCGGGTCGGGCGTCAGGACGAAACCCTTGCGCGTGATCGAGAGGCTGCCGAGCGTGCCGCAGAACTCCAGGCCCCGCGTGGGTGCCGCGCCTCGGCTGCACTCACGCTCCGACCAGCTCACGGTGAAACCGGGGTACTCGAAGAGCGCGTCCTGGACGTCCGGGGTTTCGCCGTTGTCCTTGAGCGCGAATCGTCCGCCCGTGCTCGACACGGCCGATGGGGCCGTCACGCCGAGGAACCAGTGGACGATATCGAGCGAGTGCTGCCCCAGGTTGGTCATCTGGCCCCCAGAATGGGCCCAGAACCATCGAAAATGATAGATCGATCGATTTGGGTTGTACGGCCGCTTCGGCGCGGGCCCGAGCCAGAGGTCGTAATCGAATCCGGCCGGCGGCGGACCGTCCGGCGGCGAGCCGAAACCGGGCATGACGTTGCGGTAGTACCACATCCGCACCGCGACGACCTGGCCGATGCGTCCGTCGCGGATCAGTTCGCGGGCCTTCTGATAGTGCGGACCCGACCGCTGCTGGGTGCCCACCTGGACGACGCGGTCGTGCCGGCGGGCGACGTCGACCATCCAGCGCCCCTCGCGGACGAACAGCGACAGCGGCTTCTCGACATACACGTCCTTGCCCGCCGCGCACGCCATCATCGTTATCAGGGCGTGCCAGTGGTCGGGCGTCGAGACGACGACGGCGTCGACGTCGCGGTCGTCGAGCAGCCGCCGGAAATCGTCGTGGGCTCGCGGGCTCCCGCCCATGAGGGCGGCGGCCTCATCGCGGCGGCCGCGGTGGACCTCGGCGACGGCCGCCATGTTCACGCCGGGCAGGTCGCGGAAATCGAGGACGTGCCGCTTGCCGATCAGGCCGAAGCCGATGAAGCCGAGGCCCACGCGATCGTTGGCCCCGATGACGCGGCCATACGACGCGGCCGACAGGGTCGCGGCCGCGCCGCCAGCCAGGATGGCGCGACGGCTGACGTCCGTGCGCCCCGAGGTGGATGGGGTCATCGCGTTGCCCTCCGAGGCGCGAAGGACCGCGCCGTCGATCTCGATTGCTCCCAGTTTCGGCGGGGCGTCTGGTCCCCGCAGCCTCGCAACGCCAACGTAACCTGGCCGTCGCCGTGAAGCAATCACCGCGTCGGCACCAGACTCGCAGACTTTGTCGGTCGTTGACACGAGCTCAGGGCGGCCTGGATAATCGGGCCAGACCTGGACGATCCCCCGAGCGTTCCTCCCTCCATCCAGCCCGCGAGCCGGGCGCAGGCATGCCGATGATCTCGATGATCCTGCTGGCCGCGATCGCAGGGGCGGACCCGGACGTCGACTACGCACGCGACGTCAAGCCGCTCCTGGCCGCGCGGTGCACGAGCTGCCACGGCTCGATCCGCCAGAAGGCCGGCTTGCGGCTCGATGCGGCCGAGCTGATCCGCCGCGGCGGCGACGGCGGCCCGGCGATCGAACCGGGGCAGAGTGGCGAGAGTCTTCTGATCGAGCGGGTCACGGCGTCCGAGAAGTCGGAGCGGATGCCGCCCGAGAGCGAGGGCACGCCGCTGACCACGGCGGAGGTGGCCAGGCTTCGGGCCTGGATCGACCGAGGCGCGAGGGCTCCGGCCGAGCCGATCCCGCCGGACCCGCGGGACCACTGGGCGTTCCAGCCACCGCGACGGCCCGCTATTCCGACCGATCCCCGCTCGAGCTGGGCCCGGAACCCGATCGACGCTCTACTCGCCGCGGCCCATCGCGCCCGCGGCCTGAAACCGGCCCCGCCGATCGGCCGGGACCTGTGGCTTCGCCGCGTCACGCTGGACCTGATCGGCCTGCCTCCGACTCTGGACGAGCTGCACGCTTTCCGCGCCGATGCGTCGCCCGACGCCGAGAGCCGGGTCGTCGACCGGCTGCTCGCCAGCCCTCGATACGGCGAGCGCTGGGCGAGGCACTGGATGGACGTCTGGCGGTACAGCGACTGGTACGGACTCGGCCAGGAAGTGCGGTTCAGCCATCCGCACATCTGGCACTGGCGCGACTGGATCATCGAGTCGCTCAACGCCGACAAGGGCTACGATCGGATGGTCCTCGAGATGCTGGCCGGCGACGAGCTGGCGCCCGGCGAT
Organism: Planctomycetota bacterium; assembly: GCA_021818605.1. Taxonomy (GTDB): domain Bacteria; phylum Planctomycetota; class Planctomycetia; order Isosphaerales; family Isosphaeraceae; genus JAKAUH01. The sequence continues at coordinate 3,721 of JAKAUH010000855.1, read as the reverse complement.
CCCGATACGGTCCGCGCCACGGGTTTCCTCGCGCGAAACTGGGACATCTTCAACCGCAACGTCTGGCTGGCGAACACGGTCGAGCACACCACCCGCGCCTTCCTGGGATTGACGATCCAGTGTGCCCGTTGCCACGACCACAAGTTCGACCCGATCGCACAGGCCGACTACTACCGGCTCCGCGCCTTCTTCGAGCCGTACCATGTTCGGGTCGACCGCGTCCCGGGCGAGCCGGACCGCACGAAGGCCGGCATCCCGCGCGCGTTCGACGACTTCCTCGACCGGCCGACGTACCTCTTTATCCGGGGCGACGAGGCGAGGCCCGACAGGGCTCGTCCGCTCCGACCCGGGACGCCGCCCGTGCTGGGCGGCTCGTTCCGGATCTTGCCCGTCTCGCTGCCGCTGGCCGCGACGTGCCCGGATAAGAGGCCGTTCGTGATCGCCGAGGCACAGGCCGCCGCCGATCGGGCCGTGAACGGCGCCCGAGCGGCGGCCGACGCGACGCGGCGTCGGCGTGATGCCGCCGAGACGGAACGACACCTCGCCCAGAAGGCCGAGGAGAAGGCTCTGGCCGCCCTGGCGTCAGCGGCGGCCGGCAAGGATTCCGCGGCGCGGTCCGCGGCGGCCGCGGCCGTCGAGCGGTCGACCCGCGCCCGACGGGCCGCCGCCGATGCTCGCGAGGAGGACGAGGTCGCCGGCGCCATGGTCGCCGAGGCCGAGGCCCGCCGCTCGGCGCTCCTTGCCGTGCTGGCCGTCGAGCGGCTCGAGGACGACGGCGCGCGGGCGTCCGGATCGGCCTCCTGGGCCACGGCCGCCCGCACCGCGGCGTCCGTCCAGCGAACGGCCCGCCTGGCCGAGACCCGGCGAGCCGTGCTCCAGGCTGATCGCGACGAGAACCGCGCCCGGCGCGTCCTGGAGGCTCTGCTGGTCGCTCCTTCCGCGAAGGAAGATGCGGCGGCGAGGGAGGCGAGGAGCAAGGCGTCCGGCAAGCTCGCCGAGGCCCGGGCACGCCGGATCGTCGCGGGCAAGGAGCGCGCGAAGGCCGAGGCCCTCGCCGGGTCACGACCCACGACCGAATTCACTCCGCGACCCCTGGAGTTTCCCCGCGCGAAGACGACCTATCGCGACGTTCCGTCGAGATCGCCTTATCCGAAGGTCAGCACGGGCCGGCGGCTGGCGCTGGCGCGGTGGATCGTCGAACGGGGCAATCCGCTGGCGGCGCGCGTGGCGGTCAACCACGTCTGGGCGCGGCACTTCGGCGAGCCGCTCGTCGCATCGGTGTCAGACTTCGGCCTCCGCTCGCCACGGCCCGAGCTGGCGGATCTGCTCGACTGGCTGGCCGTCGAGCTGAGGGAGTCGGGCTGGAGCCTCAAGCACCTGCATCGCCTGATCTGCACGTCCGGGGCGTACCGGATGCGGTCCTCGGCCGATGGTCCCGGCGACCCCAACCTCCGGATCGACCCGGACAACCGATATGCCTGGCGGATGAACGTCCGCCGCATGGAAGGCGAGGTGATCCGCGATGCCTTGCTGTCGCTCTCTGGACGGCTCGATGCGACGATGGGCGGCCCCGAGGCGCCGATCGACTTCGCCGACTCGGCCACGCGCCGGACACTCTACTACCGCACGGCCCGCGACGAGCGGATTCCGCTCCTGACCGCCTTCGACGCGCCGAATGTCGAGGAATGCTACCGGCGGTCTGAGACGATCGTGCCGCAGCAAGCCCTGGCATTGATGAACAGCAAGGTGTCGCTCGCGGCCGCCCAGCGGATCGCCGCGGCCATCGACCGGAACATCGGCGACCGGCCGGAGAGCCGGCCGGCGTTCGTGGCGTCGGCGTTCGAGCGGGTCCTCGGCCGGCTCCCGACCGCGGCCGAGCGGTCGGAATGTCTCGCCGGCCTGGCGCGGCTGGCCGCAGCCTTTGAGGGTGAGACGCCCGCGGGTCCGGCAGTCCCCGGCGCCGAGGCCCGCGCCCGCGCGGCGATCTTGCACGTGCTGCTCAATCACAACGACTTCGTGACGATCCGTTGAGAGCCCAGACCCCAATCCGTCGGCCGAAAAGGACCCACACGATGAGCACGAGACGAGCCGTCCTGGCCGACCTGGGGATGGGATTCGTGGGCCTGGCGCTGGGGGCGATGCTGCACCGCGATGGCATCGCGCGGGCCGCGGCGCCTGACGAATCCGGGCGGTCTGTCGCGCGCGGGCTGGCCGTGCGTCAGCCCCGGGCCAAACGAGTCATCTGGCTGATGATGCGCGGCGGGGTGAGCCACCTCGAAAGCTTCGACCCCAAACCGGCGATCGACCGCCATGCCGGCAAGACGATGGGCGAGACCCCGTATCGGTCCGCGGTGTTTGACTCGCCGCACATCAAGAACGTCCGCGAGCAGGTCGCCAACAACATCATCGACAAGCACAAGGCGCGGATCTACCCAACGCAGACCGGCTTCAAGCGCGGCGGAAAAAGCGGCATCGCCGTGAGCGACTGGTGGCCGCACCTCCGCGACCAGGTCGACAACATCGCCGTGATCCGGTCGATGTACACGACGGACAACAACCATGGCGCGCAGATCGAGTTCCTCACCGGCCGGCACCTGCTCGACGGCTGCTTTCCGACCCTCGGTGCCTGGGTGCATTATGGCCTGGGCTCGCTCTGCGACGATCTGCCGCAGTTCATCTCGCTGGGCCCCGCGCTCGAGTCGCAGTGCATGGGCGGCGTGGACGCCAGCTACCTCGGGCCCGAGCACGCCGGCGTCGTGCTGAAGGTCGATCCCGACAATCCGCTGCCGTTCGCCCGGCCCGCGGCGCCGGTCGGACGGCGGGAGGCCGCGATCAAGTCGGAGATCCTCGGCCGGTTGAACGGCCTGGCCGCGCTCGAATACCCCGACGATGCCCGGCTCCGCGCCCGGGTCCAGTCGTACGAGCTGGCGTTTCGGATGCAGACCGCCGTGCCCGAACTGCTCCGGCTCGCCGATGAGGACGCCAGCACCCGCCGGCTCTACGGCCTCGATCACGACGTCACTCGCCCGTTCGGTCAGCAGCTCCTGGCGGCCCGCCGGCTGGCCGAGCGCGGCGTGCGGTTCATCCAGGTCTTCCACGGCGAAGGTGCCGCCGGCGCCTGGGACGCCCACGCCGGGCTCCGGGCCAACCATGCGACCCTCAGCGCCCAGGTCGACCGCCCGATCGCCGGCCTGCTCGTTGACCTCAAGCGCCGGGGCCTGCTCGACGATACCATCGTCGTCTGGGCCACCGAGTTCGGCCGGACGCCCTGCGCTCAGGGTTCCGACGGCCGCGACCATCACAACTACGGCTTCTCGGTCTGGATGGCCGGTGGCGGCATTCAGGGCGGGATCGCCCACGGGGCCACCGACGAACTGGGTTTCCACGCCGTCGAGCATCGCCATTACGTCACCGACATCCACGCCACGATCCTGCACCTCCTCGGCCTCGATTCCCACCGCCTCGAGATCCCCGGCCGGAAGCGCCTCGAGATCGAGCACGGCCGGCCGATCCGCGAGATCCTGGTCTGAAAGCTTGTGAAGGAATCGATTCCGAAGATCACATAGAAAAAAGCTAATGACTGCAAGTGAAGACTCTGTGTGCTGTTATCACCCCGGCAAGGAAGATCCTCAAGTCGGTCAGGCTCTCAGCCTGACAATGAAGGCGTGTCAGGCTGAGAGCCTGACCGACTTTTCTGCCGGCGTAATTTGCTGCTCCGCTC
>JAKAUH010000677.1 GCA_021818605.1 Planctomycetota bacterium | reverse complement strand
GAGGTGTTCGCCCGCAAGGGGGACATCCTCAAGAGCCAGTTGACGTTCAAAGACTGCGGGATGGCCCTCAGGAACTTCAAGGACGCCGACGACTTCCTCAGGAACTACCCGTTCGCTCCCTACCAGTTTCAGCTTATCCAGAAGGTCTTCGAGGCGATCCGCCGGGCCGGGGCGACCGGGCTGCATCTCTCCCGTGGCGAGCGGTCGATCCTCGACGCCTTCCAGTCGGCGGCCAGGCAGGTCGCCCTCCAGGATGTCGGCGTCCTGGTGCCGCTCGACCGCTTCTACCCGTCGATCGAGAGCTTCCTCGACACGGCGGTCAAGAAGACGATCGACCAGGCGAAGGACAACCCCAGCCTGGAGGAGTTCGATGTCCGGCTGCTCCGGGTCCTGTTCCTGATCCGCTACGTGGAGGAGATCAAGGGGAACGTCGATAACCTCGTGACCCTCGGCATGGAGGAGATCGACGCCGATCGGCTCGCCCTGCGCCGGAAGATCGAGGAGAGCCTGGGACGGCTGGAGAAGGAGACGCTCATCGGCCGCAACGGCGACGTTTACTTCTTCCTGACCAACGAGGAGCGGGACATCAACCGGGAGATCAAGGCCGTCGAGATCGGCGGCGGCGAGGAGGCCAAGCTGCTCGGCGAGTTGGTCTTTAACGACGTGCTCAAGGAGCAGCGCAAGTACCGGTATCCCGTCAACAAGATGGACTTCACGTTCAACCGGCTGTGCGACCTGCATCCGGCCGGCAATCGGGTCGATGGGGCCTTGCTGGTGTCGGTCGTCACGCCGCTGAACGACGACTACGAATTGTACGCGAACGCCCGGTGCCTGCTGGAGAGCACCACCGAGGGCGGCCATGTCCTGATCCGGCTCGGGAACGACGAGATCCTGGGCCGGGAGCTTCGCATCTACCTCCAGACCGAGAAATACGTCCGCAAGAAGAATGACGGAACCCTGCACGAGACGTCGAAGCGCATCCTGCGGGGATTCTCCGAGGACAACCAGGGGCGCCGCACTCGTTTGGTGTCCCTGCTCGGCCAGATGCTCGCCGAGGCCGATTGGTACGCCGCGGGCCAGCCGCTCAGGCTGAAGGCGACGAGCCCGCTGGCGGCCCTGGACGAAGCCCTGGAGTACCTCGTCACGAACACGTTCACCAGGATGGGGTATCTCAAGCACCTCAACCCCGACCCGGCCAGGGAGATCCAGGCCATCCTCCGGTCGAACGATATCGCCCAGCAGACGCTCGCCCTCGACCTGGAGGAGGGGAACAAGCAGGCGATCGACGACGTGCGGAGCCACATCGGCCTGATGGCGTCGTCGAACAAGCAGATCGTCCTGCATGACATGATCGAGAAGCGGTACTCGCTCCGGCCCTATGGCTGGCCCGATGAGGAGGTGTTGCTCCTGGTGGCCCGGCTGCTCGTGCTCGGCGAGATCAGCCTGATGATGGACGGGGCCCTGCTGCCGATCGACAACACCGACAAGACGTACAAGGCGCTCACGACCCCGGCCAGCCGCCGCAAGATCACGATCCAGAAGCGGCAGACGACCGACCCGAAGGCGATCCAGGCCGCCCGCAGCCTGGGCAAGGAACTGTTCCACGAGATGGGGCCGGATGGCGAGGATCCGCTGGTCGCCTTCCTGCGGAGCAAGCTCAACGGCTGGCAAACGTCGCTCAACGGCTACAAACCTCTGGCCGACACGGGGGACTACCCTGGAAAGGACGAGATCACCGACGGCCTGCTGCGAGTCAAGAAGCTGCTGGCCTGCGACACCAGCTACAAGTTCATCGAGCAGTTCCACGCCCAGCGGGCCGACCTGCTCGACCTGGCGGATGCCTTCCACGACCTGGAGCAGTTCTACGAGCATCAGCGGCCGACCTGGGAGAGGCTCCGCAACGCCTACGGGCGGTTCGGACTCAACCGGCTGGAGCTCGAAAAGGATGCCCAGGCGGGACCGGCCCTCAGGCGGATGAACGAGATCCTCACCGCCGCCAGCCCCTACGGACTGATCAAGGAGGTGGATGAGCTGATCGCGGCCGTCGGGACGGCGAACACGGCGCTGGTCGCCGCCCGCCGCGCTCAGGTGATCGAGAAGATCGAAGGCCATATCGGTGCCGTGACGAAGGATATCGAGGCGGCCGGCGGTGACGCCGGGCTCCGCTCGGCATGCCTGGGGCCGCTGGAGGCGTTGAAGGTCCGCGTCCAGGCCGAGGACAGCCTGGCCCACATCACGCAGGCCGAGGCCGCGGCCCTGACGGAGGCCGACGCCGCCACCACAGGGATCGAGGCGTTCCTGCGGCGCGCATCGGAGGCGACCCCTGGCACCGGGTCGGGGAAGGCCGCCGCCGGGACGGCGCTGAAGAAGAAGCGGATCGTGCAACCGTCGAAGCTGGTCCAGTCGCTGTACCTCGAGACCCGGGACGACGTGGACGGTTTCCTGGACCGGCTGCGGATGGAGCTGGACCAGGCCATCGCCGATAACGAGCGAATCGAGATCAGGTGAGGCCGATGACCGATCAAGAGCTTCTCCAGAAACTCGAGCAGTTGCGAAAGCTCCCCCACGAGACCGAGTGGGTGGAGTTCAAGGAGGCCAAGCAGAACCTCGACCTCAGGAAGCTGGGGAGGTATGTCTCGGCCCTCTCGAACGAAGCGAATCTGAAGACACAGCCCTGCGGCTGGCTGGTTTTCGGAGTGCGCGACGATCGCTCGATCTGCGGGAGCAAGTTCCGCGAGAATCCCTCCGACCTCGATAGTCTTAAGCATGAGATTGCCAGGGAGACCGGCGGAGTGACCTTCCTCGACATCCACGTCGTGCAGCATCCGCAGGGTCGCGTCTTGATGTTCCAGATTCCGCCGGCGCCTCAGGGATTGCCGGTCTCCTTTCAGGGCCATTGGTACGGTCGTGATGGCGAGTCGATGGTCCCACTCAGCTTGCAGGAACTGGAGTGGATTCGATCGCAAACACAGCTCGAGGACTGGTCGGCCGGCATCTGCCCCGACGCGGGGGCCGGAGACCTCGCTCCCGACGCGATCGCGGTGGCGCGAGCCAACTTCCGGGCGAAGAATCAGTCGAAGCCGTTCGCGCGCGAGATCGACGCGTGGTCCGACGAGGTCTTCCTGGACCGGGCCAGGCTCACCGTCGGCGGCCGCATCTCCCGGGCCTCGTTACTCTTGCTCGGAAGGCCCGAATCAACCCGTTTCCTGACCCCAGCCGTGGCCCAGATCACCTGGCGTCTCCAGGGGGAGGAACAGGCGTATGAACACTTCGGCCCCCCCTTCCTGCTGACGACGAGCGACCTCTACTCGCGGATCCGCAACACGCTCCAGAAGATCGACGTGCTGAATCGGCTGGTGCCGCTGGAGGTCCCCAAATACGAGAAGTGGGTGCTGCTGGAGGCGCTACACAACGCGATCGCGCACCAGGACTATGCCAGGTCCTCCCGGATCATCGTCACCGAGACCACGGACAGGCTCCGCGTCGAGAGTGCCGGCCGCTTCTTCGAAGGCCAGGTCTCGGATTACACGCTGGGCGAGAAGACGCCCCAGCGCTACCGGAACCGCTTCCTGGCCGACGCCATGGTCAACGTGAATATGATCGACACCATGGGGTATGGCATCCGCCGCATGTTCCTGGAACAGCGCAAGCGGTTCTATCCACTCCCGGACTTCGACCTCTCCGACCCGGACAAGGTCATCGTCACGATCCACGGCAAGGTGATCGACCCGAGCTACACGGCCACCCTGATTCAACACCAGGACCTGCCACTCGATACCGTGATCCTGCTGGACCAGGTGCAGAAGCGTCGTCCCATCGAAAGGGAGGACGCCAGGCGGCTTCGCCGGCAGAAACTGGTCGAGGGGCGGTATCCCAACCTGTTCGTCGCCGCCCACATCGCGTCGGCCACGGGCGAAAAGGCCCAGTACATCAAGAACCGGGCCTTCGATGACGCCCACTACCGGCAGATGATCATGGAGTATCTACGAAAATATCAGTGTGCCAGCCGCCAGGATGTCGACGCCTTGCTTCTCGACAAGCTTTCGGACATCCTGTCCGACGATCAGAAGCGAAGCAAAATCCACAACTTGCTCCACACACTCGTCCGGCGGAAGCTCATACGAAACCAGGGCTCCAGGCGCTTCCCAAGCTATGTTCTCGCCCCGCCGGAGTCATCCAGGGAGTAGCAAAGGAATCCATGGCCATCCGGCCCCTGGGAGCCGCCAAAAGGCTTAACTGCCTCCCAGGAAACAGGTTGCGGCGACCGCCATTTAGCAATAGAATCCAAAAACCTAGCAATAAGCCGAACCCCACCGACGAACCAGAGCATCCGAGCACCCATGAACCGCACGAAGATCAAGAACTACGCCCCCCAGGCCCGTCGGGACTTCATCCAGGCCGTTTCGGACCGGGCCGCCTTCTACGGGCTGACCGCCGACCGGACCGAGCCGGTCACGGTGAAGGGGGATGTGGCGCTCATCGCCGGGCGGGCCTTCCCCAGGGAGGTCGCCGATAAGCGGAAGGCGCTGCAAGAGCGGGTCGAGCGGGACGGCTACGAGCCGACGATGGAGGCCCTCGCCTATACGTGGTTCAACCGGCTCGTCGCCATCCGGTACATGGAGTTGCACGGCTACCTCGAACACGGTTACCGGGTCCTCAGCCATCCCGATCCGGCCAGGGCGATGCCGGAGATCCTGGAGCATGCTGAGCACGTCGAACTGCCCGGGCTGAACCGGGACCGGGTGATCGAGCTGAAGCTCGACGGGACGAGGGAGGCCGAGCTTTACCGAATGCTCCTGGTGGCCCAGTGCAACGCCCTGCACTCGGCCATGCCGTTCCTGTTCGAGCGGATCGGCGACGAGACCGAACTCGTGCTTCCCGAGAGCCTGCTCCACTGCGACTCCATCGTCCGCAAGCTCGTCTCGGGCATCGACGAGGAGGACTGGCAGGAGGTCGAGATCATCGGGTGGCTCTACGAAGCGTACATCTCCGAGCGGTACGAGCAGGTCATCGGCAAAGTCGTCGCCAGCCCCGATATCCCGGCGGCCACCCAGCGGTTCACGCCGAAGTGGATCGTCCGGTATCTCGTCCAGAATACGCTCGGTCGGCTCTGGCTGGCCACTTACCCGAAGTCGCCGCTCAAGGCCCAGATGAAGTATTACATCGAGCCCGCCGAGCAGACGCCCGAGGTCCAGGAGCAGCTTCGGGCGATCACGCCGACGAGCCTGAACCCGGAGGAAATCACGTTCCTCGATCCGGCGTGCGGCTCGGCCCACATCCTGGTGGAGGCGTACGACCTGTTCAAGGCGATCTACCAGGAGCGGGGCTACCGGGCCAGGGACATCCCCCGGCTGATCCTGGGCAAGAATCTCTTTGGGTTGGAGATCGACGACCGGGCTGCCCAGCTTGCGGCGTTCGCCCTGATGATGAAGTCACGGGCGGATGATCGTCGGATCTTCGACCAGGGGATTCAGCCCCATGTGCGGACGTTGGTCCAGACGGACGGGATGGATGCCGAGGACGTTGCGGCGGCGCTAAACGCCTCGGGTTCGACGGAGACGCCACCGCCGGGCCTCCTTTTCGAGACAGACGACAACCTATTCACCCGAGCGGCCTCGACGGCGATCGCATCTACCAAAGTCTCCTTGTCGGACGTGAAGGTGCTTATCGGCATTTTCGAACACGCCAAGACGTTCGGCTCGCTCATCCAGGTGGCCCCAGCCTTGGCTGACCGCCTACCGCAGATTGAGCAGCGATGCAGGGATGTGGCCGGGCTGACGGGTGAGATTGCCAGCCGGACGGCGGCGAGATTCCTACCCGTGATCGAGCAGGCCAGGATGATGGGGAGCCAGTTCGACTGCGTGGTGACCAACCCACCCTATATTGGAATGCGAGCTATGAATGGAGACATCCGAGATTATCTACAGGAAAATTATCCTCTATATAAGTTAGACACCTACGCTGCGTTTATTGCCCGCTCCAGGGCGCTAACGAAGAGGTCCGGTATCTGCTCCTTGATTTCCATGCATAGCTGGATGTTCCTCCACCGCTTTGAGTCCACTCGTCGTGAACTTCTGGAGAGCAACGCTATACTTTCTTTGGTACACCTGGGAGCACGGGCATTTAGTTCTCTGTCGGGAGAGGTAGTGCAAACGTGCGCCTTCGCACTCCGCCCAGTAGCTATTCCGAGCAACATCCCTGCATTCTTGAAATGCGTAGACGGCCAAGAGAGCGAGAAAGACATTGCTCTTAGGGAGAAGCGGCACCCCTTTCATCGCTTTTCTCAGCGGAGCTTTCTCGCTATAGAGGGCGGAATCCTAGCGTACTGGGTTAGCGAGGCAGTGATGGAGTTGTTTCATCATCTTCCTCGGGCTGAGCTACTAGCCTCCCCACGCCACGGAATGGTCACAAGTGATAATGCAAGATTCTTGAGGAATTGGTGGGAAGTTGGAGTCGAGCGCATTGGTCTGGGATTCGATTCCCGGCGAGATGCGGCGACCTCGGGTAAGAAGTGGTTTCCATACAACAAGGGTGGCCCGTATAGAAAATGGTATGGGAATATCGGCCTGGTGATCAACTGGGAGAATGATGGAGAGGAGGTCGTAGCTTTTGCGAAACAGCTTTACGGATCACCGAGCAGGAAGATTCAGGCACAAGAATTCTATTTCTGTAGTGGAGTAACCTGGTCCGCCTTGAGCAGCGCAGATGTCAGCATGCGAGCCAACGGCCCAGGCTTTTTGTTCGATTCCAAAGGCAGTTCAATGTTCTTCAGGGACGATGAGACCATGTACTCCATGCTGGCCGTCTTCAACAGCAAGCCCGCTAATTATCTATTAGAAGTGATGGCTCCGACTCTCGACTTCAGCGCCGGTGCCATGGCTAATCTGCCTGTACCGCTGGACAGAATCAACGAACATAGAAACCAACTGGCAACACTGGCGAAGAGGTGTGTTTCCATCGCCAAGACGGACTGGGATTCCTCCGAAACTTCCTGGGAATTTGTTGCATCCCCGCTATCTCTTGCGGGTCAACAGACGGCCGCAGACTCTTTACGGCAATGCGCCGCTGCACGAGAGGAGCGGGCGGGCGATTTGGCAGCGACCGAAGAAACCATAAATTCGAGGCTAATTGCAGACTATGGATTGGTCGAAGAACTCACGCCCCATGTTCCAACGAGCAAGATGGCTTTGGATAGGCCCGCCCCTGACGAGGACATCAAGCGACTTATCTCCTACTCCGTCGGCTGCATGATGGGTCGCTATAGTCTCGACAAACCGGGGATGAACTACGCCCACGGCGGCAACGTCGGCTTCGACCCCGGCCAGTACCGCACCTTCCCCGCCGACCCGGACGGCATCGTCCCGGTCATGGAGGCCGACTGGTTCGCCGACGACGCCACCCACCGCTTCATCGAGTTCCTCGGCGTGGTCTGGCCCGGGGAAACTCTAGCCACGGATGAACACGGATTGAACACGGATCAGAAAGACTTTCGGAATGATTCCGATCCGTGTTCAATCCGTGTTTCATCCGTGGCCAGGAGCTCTCTTCTCGAAGAGAACCTGAAGTTCGTGGCCGACAGCCTCAACCCATCCCGTGGCGAACAGCCCCGAGACACGATCCGCCGCTACCTGGTCACCGGCTTCTACAAGCACCACCTCCAGACCTACAAGCGGAGGCCGATCTACTGGATGTTCTCCAGCGGCAAGCAGCGGGCCTTCCAGTGCCTCGTCTACCTGCATCGCTACCACGAGGGCACGCTCTCCCGGCTGCGGACCGAGTACATCATTCCTCTCCAGGGCAAGATCGCTCAGCGCATCGATCAGTTGGCGGGCGACATCCCCAGGGCGACCTCGACCTCGCACCGCACCACTCTCACCAGGGAGCGGGACAAGCTGCTCAAGCAGCAGGCCGAACTTCAGGCGTACGACGAGAAGCTCCGACACCACGCCGACATGCGGATCGCCCTGGACCTCGACGACGGCGTGAAGGTCAACTACAGCAAGTTCGGCGACCTCCTGGCCGAGGTCAAGGCCGTCACGGGCGAACGATACGAGGATTGAATGGCAGATCGAGCAATCCAAAGGTTGGCCAAAATGAATATTCAAAACATTTACGTTACAAATTTTAAATCACTCGTCGAATTCAATGTTTGTCTGGCAAAGTTCAATTGCTTGATCGGTTTGAATGGAGTTGGGAAGTCCACGGTCCTTCAGTTCATCGACTTCCTGTCCCAGCAGGTGCGAGGAGACATCAAGGGATGGCTCGGGGAACGGTCCTGGAAGTCGAGAGACCTGAATTCTCGCCTCACTCTCAAGAAGAACATCGAGTTCAGGATCGATGTCATCGATGATCGGGACCGGCCTTGCTCCTGGGAGGCAAGCTTCAACACGAGCAAGTTATACTGCACCTCGGAACATCTCTCGGTGGGGGATGTGGAGATGGATGTCCAGGAAGGCGCCTACAGCATCCGCGAACGGCCGCCTTTGTCGTACGGCGGCCGATCCGTGCTGATCGCATCCGCCCACGTTCCGCCATCCGGGGCGCCGTCGAGGCCGGCGACGCGGGACGTCGAATTCAGCTACGAGGGGTCGATCCTGTCGCAACTCAAGGAAGAAGGGTTGCCCGAAGCAATCCTCGAATTCAAGCGGTACGTTCAAGGGATCCGGTCTTTCGACCTCCTGGCCCCGGAGAACTTGCGCCAACGGACGAGAGATGCCGGTGATTCGATCGGGCGAGGCGGGAAGCGACTCTCGGCGTTCCTGCATCAACTGGGACCTGGCGGCCGCGAGCCTCTCACCGCTCGGTTGAAAAGGGCATACCCCCAGCTCGAGGCCCTGGGGACGAAGGCCCTCCGCTCGGGCTGGAAACAAGTGGAGATCCAGGAGTCCTACGGCGGAAAGAAGCTGGTGACGGAAGCCCGGCAGATCAATGACGGGATGCTCCGGCTCATCGCCATCCTCGCGGAGATTCAGGACGAGCAACATCGCTTCCTCCTGTTCGACGAAATCGAGAACGGCATCAATCCGGAGCTGGTCGAGTTCCTGCTCGACGCACTGGTGACGGCCCCGCAGCAGGTGATGGTGACGACGCACAGCCCGATGATCCTGAACTATCTGGACGACGACACAGCGAAGTCCGGCGTCTTGTACCTCTACAAGACGACGGCCGGCTACACGAGGTCAGTGCCCTTCTTCTCGATCCCCTCGCTCCGGGAAAAGCTGACGGTCATGGGACCCGGCGAGGCATTCGTCGATACCAACCTCACCCAGTTGGCCGACGAGATCGCCGGTCTGGCGACGGAGCGCCCCTGAGATGTACTTCATGTTCAGCGGTGAGGGGCCTACGGACATGGGCGTCTGCCAGGGCAATGCCGACCAGTGTCATAGCGACAGTTTCGACTACGGGCCGATGGTCGTGGTCGTGGACCAGATCGTCGAGCGGCGCTGGGCCTACTCGCTGGTCGAATCACTGGCGTTCGGCTGCGTCTCCAAGAGCTGCCTGGTAGCGAAGGCGGTCGTACTGAAGCAGGATAAGCGGAGGGTTCGGCTGCCCGGCGCCAGGCGGCCGAAGGAGACCAGCGACTTCTACCAGAACGCAAGGTCCCTGGCCCTCTGTGCGAGGGAGTGCGAGCAGGCGCGGGGCTGCGAGGTCATCGCCGTCCTCTTCCGTGACTCGGATGGCACGGCTTCCGCCGGGCGTGGCCTGTGGCGTGACAAGTGGAATTCCATGATGGCCGGGTTCGAAGCCGAGGAGTTCGAGCGGGGCGTGCCGATGATTCCCAAGCCGAAGTCCGAGGCATGGCTGATCTGCGCCTTGAAGGAACACCCCTACGCCGGATGCGAAGCTCTGGAGGAAAGGTCCGGCAACGACAATTCTCCGAATTCGCTCAAGGCCGAGCTATCGAACTTGTGCGAAGGCGAGACGGACCGTGAAACGCTCCGTGAGATGGTCCGACAGCGCCGAGTCGATGTAGATCGAATCAACATGCCCAGCTTCTCCGCATTCCGAGAGCGTCTAGAGCAAGTGCTCCAGGCCATCGGCGGTCGGCCCCGAACCGAGCATTGATCCGTGGACACCAAGCAGATCAACGACGCCCTGGACCGTATCTTCCGCGAGGAGGACGCCCGGATCGTCTTCTGGAACGACCCCGAGCGGGAGTTCCTGACCGTCCTGCCGTTCCTGCTCCTCGACGGCGTGACCACGATTCGGCTCGACCAGGAGCCGGCCCTGGGGGTCAAGATCCGCCTGGGGAGTGAGGACCCCACCGGCAAGAGGCTCCGGCACCACGCCGACATGCGGATCGCCCTGGACCTCGATGACGGCGTGAAGGTCAACTACGGCAAGTTCGGCGGCCTCCTGGCCGAGGTCAAGGCGGTCACGGGCGGGCGGGAGGAGGACTGACATGTCGTCGGGCCGCTGCCCCACCGTGTACGTGATCGCCGGTCCAAACGGGGCGGGCAAGACCACCTTCGCCACCGAGTTCCTACCCGCGTTCGTCCACTGCCGGGAGTTCGTCAACGCCAACCTGATCGCCGCGGGACTCTCCCCGTTCGCCCCCGAGACTCAGGCCCTGCGGGCTGGCCGGCTGGCATTGACCCGCATCCGGGAGCTGGCCGATGCACGTCAGGACTTCGGCTTCGAGACGACCCTGGCCGGTCGTGGCTACGTCAAGCTGATCGCCGACCTGAAACGTTCGGACTACCGCGTCGTCCTCTTCTTTACTGTGGCTCCCCAGCGCCGAGATGGCCGTGGCGCGGGTCGCCAACCGGGTCCGCCAGGGCGGCCACGACATCCCGAAGCCACGATCCGCCGCCGCTTCGAGGCGGGGCTCCGCAACTTTTTCGGGTCGTACGCCGCGCTCGTGGATTCCTGGCACCTGTATGATGGATCTCAGCTTCCGCCGTCGTGCATCGCCACCATGACCGACGGAGCCATCCGCGAGCACCCGCCCGAGCCCTACCGCATGATCCAGGCCCAATGGGGGAATTGATCCCATGCCCAAGCCCACGGACCCGTCCTTGACCACGCTCGCCGACTCGGCCTTCCGGCAAGCCGCCGCCAGGGTCGTACGACGGGCGAAAGAGACCGGCACGCCGCTCATCGTCTGGGAACGGGATCGGGTTCGGACCATCCCGCCCGACGAGGTCCGGGAGCGGACAACCGATGGTCCGGCGTCCTCGGCGGTCCCCCTTCCCGGTTGACGCCGGGACGCCTGGCAAGCCGGCCGGCCGGCCGGCCGAGCGCGCGCGGATCTGGCGGTGGATATCAGGTCGATCGAATGAGGATCAGCCTCGGCCTCGATGAAGGGGAATGCCAATGCCACGCAAGTTACCGTTCGATGCGGCCGTCGGTTCTCTGCGTCAACTCGTCGAGGGGATGGTCCCGGGCGAGGAGCTGGTGTTGACCGTGCAGGGGGAGCCCAAGGCGATCGTGACCCGCCCAGCCCGCACGAGTTGGCCGTGTCAGCCCGGTACGGCCAGGGACACGAAGCACTGGATGGCCCCCGACTTCGACGCCCCGCTGGAGGATTTCGCGGAGTACATGGAATGACACTGCTGCTCGACACGCACGCGTTCCTCTGGTTCTGGTGGGCCGACCCGCAACTCAGCGACCCGGCCACGTCGACCATCTGCGACCCGGCCAATCGAAAGCTCATCAGCCCGGCAAGCTCGTGGGAGGTCGCCATCAAGGTGAGCCGCAAGAAGCTCGACCTGGGCGCACCCTATCGGGGCTATATCCACATGCACATGCTGCGGAACAACTTCGAGTTACTGCCGATCACCGACGAACACATGGCCGGGCTGGTCGATCTGCCGTTCCACCACAAGGATCCGTTCGACCGGATGCTGGTCGCGCAGGCGGGTTATGAGAACATCCCGATCGTCAGCGCCGACGTGCAGCTCGACGCCTACGGCATCACCCGGATCTGGTAGAGACCTGCATGAGCGACCTGGACAAGCTCAACGACACCCTCGACCGCATCTTCCACCAGGAAGACGCCCGGATCATCTTCTGGAACGACCCCGAGCGGGAGTTCCTGACCGTCCTGCCGTTCCTGCTCCTCGACGGCGTGACCACGATTCGGCTCGACCAGGAGCCGGCCCTGGGCGTCAAGATCCGCCTGGGGAGTGAGGACCCCACCGGCAAGAGGCTCCGGCACCACGCCGACATGCGGATCGCCCTGGACCTCGACGACGGCGTGAAGGTCAACTACGGCAAGTTCGGCGGCCTCCTGGCCGAGGTCAAGGCGGTCACGGGCGGGAGGGAAGAGGACTGATGGATTACGAGATCGCATTCAAACCTCGTGCCGTCAAGGACCTCCAGTTCATCCCCAGGGCGATGGCCGAGCGGATCATCGAGAAGGTTCGAGGCGCTGCGGGCCGACCTGGCGGGCGACGTCAAGCGGCTCACGAAGTTCACCCCGGAATATCGCCTCCGAGTCGGCGACTACCGAGTCCTCTTTGAAGTGGAGGCGTCGAAGGTCATCATCTACAGGGTGAGACACCGCTCCGACGCCTACCAACCCTGAGGGAGCCTGCCCATGATCCAGCTTCATCCCGAATTCCTGAGCAAGGACGGCAAGAAGGAGTTCGCCGTCCTGCCCTACGAGGAATTCGTCGCCCTCCAGGAGATCCTCGCCGACGCCGCCGACCTCATCGACCTGCGCGAGGCCAGGGCCCAGGAGGGGACCGTCGAAACCGTACCCCTGGGCGACGTCAAGGCGATTCTCGGCCTCGGGCAATAGGCATGGACACCCAGCAGATCAACGACGCCCTCGACCGCATCTTCCACGCGGAGGACGCCCGGATCGTCTTCTGGAACGACCCCGAGCGGGAGTTCCTGACCGTCCTGCCGTTCCTGCTCCTCGACGGC
>JAKAUH010000595.1 GCA_021818605.1 Planctomycetota bacterium | reverse complement strand
CAGCCTGACGCCGTCGAGCCGGACCGGGCGGAGTCAGCCTGGAAAGGCTGACCTACTTCGGATGGCGGACTCGTAGGTGAGGCTTTCCAGCCTGGCGCGGTCGGACCGTCAGGCTGGAAAGCCTGAACTATGTGAAGCCCAACCGGGCGAGCCGGCCGATCTTCGCACCGGGTCGAGAACCGAGAGAGGTGCGACGAATGCTCTTCCCAATGTCCAGGATCAAAATTCAGAACCCCTCGCTCTCGCGAGGGCCGGGGGCATCCGTGTCGCCAGATGGGCCAGGACGAACCGCCTCTCCCAAGGCACCGCGCCCCCATGATCGCTCGTTCCTCGGCACCGGCGGCAACCGCACAATCGTCACGGCCCACACAATCCGCCGCTCTCTGGCACTCGTGGTCCCCAAAAGTTGCCTCCAGGTGCCACCAGGTGCCATTCCGCCTCGGACTCGGGCCGAAAACCTGCCTCCAGGTGCCACCAGGTGCCATTCCGCCTTGGGCTCGGGCCGAAAACCTGCCTCCAGGTGCCACCAGGTGCCATTCCGCCAGGAAATCGGCTCAAAGAACCGCCAGACAGGCGCCGATTTGCCGAGAAACTGGTCGAAAACCTGCCAAACGGACGTTGATTTTGCCCGATTTGCCGTCGAAGTCCTGCCACCACTGCCAGTTGGCCGGGGCCGGACTGGCGCGACGTGTCAGGCGGATCTCCGCGGGCTACCCCTCTCCGTCGCGAGTCGCTTACGTCGGACGTCAGAACCAGAGCGACTTGTCGACCACGTTGATCAGGGGCTCGCCACGGGCAAAACGGCCGACATTGTCGACCAGGGTCGCCAGGTGCCGGGCGGCGATGACGGGTGAGTAGCCGGCGGTGTGCGGAGTCAGGATCACGTTGGGGAAGTCCCAGAGCGGGTGATCGGCCGGCAGCGGCTCGATCTCGTAGACATCCAGCGCCGCCCCGGCGAGCCGGCCGGCCCGGAGCGCGGCGATCAGGTCATCCAGGACAACAATCGCGCCCCGGCCGATGTTGATCAGGTAGCTCGACGGTCGCAGGTGGGAAATCATCGCGGCGTTGAACCAGCCGGTGGTCTCGGGCGTCTGGGGCGCGGCGATCACGGCGAAGTCGCTCCAGGCGAGGAGATCGGGCAGCCGGTCTACGCCCATCACCGCCTCGAGGTCCTCAATCGGCCCGACGCGGTCCGGGAACCGGTCGACGCCGCGGACGGTCATCCCGAAGGCCCGCGCACGGTGGGCGATCTCGCGGCCGATCCCGCCCAGGCCGACGATCCCCATCGTCGCATCGGGCAGGTAGATCGTGGCGCGGTCCATGGCGTTGACAGTGCCGGGCCCGGTCAGGTTGCTCACCCGCGCCGATTCGCCGCCGGCGGGCTCGTAGCGGTGCTGCAACTGCTGGCGGACGTAGGTGTGCAGGTTGCGGGCGAAGCAGAGGACATAGCCCATCACCTGATCGGCGATCACGTCGCCAAACAGGCCGCGGACGTTGGTCATGACACAGGGATGAGCCTCGAGCGCGGGGAACATGTAGTGCTCGAGGCTGGCGGTGAAGGTCTGGACCCAGCGCAGGGAGTCGGCGGCAGCGAGCATCGCCGGCGTGATCTTGCCCACCACGGCGTCGGCACCCGGCATGGCGGCGATGGCCTGCGATTCATCGACGGCGTTGACCCACTCAGCCCCGGGCGCGGCGGCACGGAGCGCGTCGAACCGCGCGGTCTCGACGGCGGGATGGACTACCAGCTTCATGGGAAATGCTCCTTCAACCTGGACGCCTCGGCGGCCGACGGGTTCCGGCAGACCCTCGCGAGGAAGCGGGCGATTCGGGCGGCACCGTCGGTCGGAAACGGCGGCGGGCCGGGGTCGATCGCCAGCGCCTGCTCGAGGATCCGCTCCAGCCGGAAGCCCTGGAAGTCGCGCGACGGGACCGGAAAGCCACCCGGCCAGGATCGCAGCGTCTGATCGAGCGAGCGGAACTCGGCGAACCCGCGCCTGGGGCCGTAGATCATGGGCGTGCCGCTGGCCATCGCCTCGCAGGCCGTACTGTACCCGGCCTTCGCCACGACGGCGTCGGTCGACGCGATCAGCTCGCCGCCCGTCCAGCCGGCTCCGCTCATCTGGTGAAAGTTCGCCGGACCGCCGCCCGGCGCCGGCTCGTACGAGACGAAGTGGATGCCCCGCTCGCCCATCCGCCCGAGCCGGGACCAGTCGAGGTCGTCCTGCCCGTAGCGGCCGATGTAGAGGTACACCACCTTCTCGCGCCGGGAGAGATCCAGCTCGCGCCGGAGTTCCGCCCGGCGGTCACGGCCCCTGTTGACGACCATGCCGACGTCGAAGGCCGGCCTCAGCCAGGCCATTCGTAGCGCCGGCTGCATGCGGAGCAAGGCGGTCGCCTGGCGATAGGCACGGCGCAGGTCGGCGACCAGGCGGAGCGCCTCGCCACCGATCGCCCGGGCATAGGGGGCGTAGATGTCGGCCCAGGTGAAGTTGGACATCACGAAGCCGGGGATTCCGGC
>JAKAUH010000907.1 GCA_021818605.1 Planctomycetota bacterium | reverse complement strand
TGACCCGGAGGGGAGTGAAGCAGAAGATGGAGGCCGAGCCATCGTCCATGGTGGCCGAGTTTAACCATCTCCTCTGGCAACTGCGAGAGCCAAGGACGGGTTAACCGAAGCTTTACGACGAACCTCGGGGGGGATTGGCCCTGGAAGGGCCGAACAGATCAGCCCAGGGCAACGCCTGGGCGCCCGGGCCCAAACCCATCCGAAGCCCTGAAAGTGCGCGACGAGGCGGCCGGAGTGACGTTCTTCAGGGCTCGGCGAGATGGTTCCGACCGGATCCCAAGCGTTGCCCTGGTCTGGTCTGATTGGTCGCTGCTCCTTCGGGGCGACGGGCCAGGAGGCCGGTGTCATTGCTGCAGTCTCACGAAAAGCCGGGGTATTCTGGCCCGGTCCGGCCGGCGAGTTCCGTTGTAGAGGGCGGCTCTGTCCCCCGAACGGATCCGATCCGGCGCGACCCGAGCCCGGTCGGGGGACAGAGCCTGCTCCTGCGCAGGACAGGACCGGTCGCGTTCGGCGGAGCAATGCCGGATCGACGGATCAGTATGCGCGCGTCGTGCCGGTGTGCCATCCGACCGTATGGGGCTCCAATCCTTGACATCGGCCGACCGTCGAATGTTTCAGTGAACGTCGGCACGCGACGATCCTCAAGCCTCCGCACGCCGGCCAGCGTGCGGGATCTTTACGAGATCCGGGGATCGCCGGTACGCTGGAGCCATCGATCCGGACCGGCGTTGCGGACCGGAGTCGCGGAAGCACCACCCCGGGAAACAACTCCGTTGAAGACGAGCGTCGGGCGGGCCAGCGGTCCGCGTGGAAGTGGAGTCGGCGGGTTCGCGTCGGGATCGACGGCTGTCCTGGTCGCGTTCCTCGTGGCCGCGTTTTCGGGCTGCGATTCCGGTTCGTTCGTTCCGCCGCCGCCCGGGCGGGAATCCAGCGGGCCGATCGGACCAGGCAAGGCGCTGACCGACAAGGCCGGTCCTGGCAGCGCCATGCCGTCCGTGGCCGAGGCGCGGCGGCCCAGGGGCTCGGCGCCGGTCGTCGAGTTGATCCTGGGGCAACCGGCGGACACCGATCGTCAGTACCTGATCGTGGCCCTCCGCCGCGAGCTCGGTGTGATGCGCATGGTCTTCCGAATCGACGAGCCCCAGGCGGGCCAGGCCGTCTCGCCCGCGCGGCTTGCCAGCGCCATCCGGTCGGCGGCGGGCCGTGGCATCTCGGGCCTGCTCGTCGAGCCGCTCGATGTCCCCGCCGTGGTCGACGCGCTGTACGAGGCCGCCGGTCAAGGGGTCGCCATCCTGTTGCTCGACCGGGCCGTCCCGCCGCGTGACGGGCGGTCGATTCCCCGGGTACAGTACCAGGCGATCGCCGACGTGGGCGAGCAGATCGCCTCGGAGGTCCTGGAAGCCGATCGGAGCTTTCACCGCACCAGGCCCGGGCGTGCCATCATCCTGCACCACCGCGTCGACGATCCCTACGTCGAGCGCTGTCTCGCGGCGATGCGCGACCCGCTGAAGGCCGCCGGCAAGCCCTTGCAGGTCCTCGATTTCGAAGGGGGCTCCACGCAGGCCACGGAGGTGCTCGATCGGGCGCTCGAGGCCGACCCGAACATCGACATCCTGCTGGCCGACGATGGGTATGGCATGGCTGGCGGGCGAACGGTTTACCTCGAATGGACCCGCGCCGCCCGGCCCGAGTTCATCTTCGGCGGGTTCGCCCCGTACGACAACCGCTCGCCCGAGCTGCTGTCACACGCCCAGGCCTTTGGCAACCGCTCGGTCGACAGGTACGCCACCGGGGCCGTCCGGGCGATCCGATCCCTCATCGACGGCAAGAAGGTCGACGACGTTATCGGTGTTCCGATGACCTTTCATCGCAGGAAGAAACTCTTCGTGCCGGCGGTCCAGAAGCCCGGCGAAGCGACGAAGTGAACGGCCCGCGGCCAGTGGTGCACCGAACGAACCGACCCATCAGGCATGGGCCCCAGAATGCCGGCGGGCCCGGACGCTGTCGGGGAAGAGCCCGACCAGGTCGAGTGCGCCGCCCTGATCGATCGGCATCGGCCGGTAGTCGGTCTCGAGCGTCAGGTGAGGATGGACGCGGACCTCGGCCTCCAGCGGCTGCGAGACCCACATCGTCGCCAGCTCGAGCGTGTTGGGGATCACGACCACTCGGGCCTCGGCGGGGTCGATCCGCCAGCAGGTCTCGAGCGCCGCGTGAATCACGTCGCAGTCGGTCGGCAGCGTGATCGGAATTCGCGAGCGCTCGAGGCAGCAGGAGGTCAGGGTATTGATCCGGAACGGCACCGGGTCGATCCGGCTGACCAGGCGCTCGGTTGTCAGGTCGGCGAACCCGACGCCGACGACGTTGCCGTGGCTTTCGTCCGAGACGTCGAGCACCGCAAGCCGGGTGATCATCGGCTTCGCGAAGTTGGCCTGGGTCTCGACATAGAGCCGGCCGATGACGTTCGGGTCCATGCCGGCGCCCGAGTAGTTCTTGCCCAGCTCGCCGACGATCAGGACGTCAGATC
>JAKAUH010000755.1 GCA_021818605.1 Planctomycetota bacterium | reverse complement strand
AAGTCGTTGAGAAAAGAGGACGAAGTGAGCCACTCGCCGCGATCGACCAATCGCGGAGTGGCTCAACTGGCTCTGCGATAATGGCTCACATCCTGACCGCTGCTGACACACAGGCGCCGTGCGGTGTCCATGCGGAGCCGGTGGGCCTCCCGGCCTGACGGAACGTTCCCAGCCCGGTCCAACAGGGCGTGCTGGGCCGTTCTCCGCCGGCTGCGCCACCCGATCGCGAGGCGCTCCAGGCGGGCGTTGCCTGATGCTGCTTTGCTCCTGGCTCTCCGCGCGCTTTCGTCGAGGCTGTCGCAACGTGTAAGAGGGTCGGTTTCGGTCTGACCGGCGCGGTTTAGCGGGCGGGGCGTTCAGGGCATGTCGGTGGCGAGGCCCCGGTGCTGGAGCTCGCGGCGGATGAGGTCGATGTTCCAGACCTCGACCAGCGGATCCATTCCCGAGCTGGCCAGGCGGGTGCCGCGGTTGTCGAAGACCAGGTTGATGACGAAGGTGCGGTGACCGGTGAGTCGGAAGCGGAGCACCGGCCGGGTCGGGGCGTCGATCGCGTAGACGGAAATTTGCCCGTGCTGTGAGCCGACCGCCAGGGTGCGGCCGTCGGGCGAGAACGCCAGCGCGGACAGGAACGATTCGGACTCGCCCCGCGCCGGGTGGATCGAGCCGACGATGGTTCGGCGGGCCGGATCGATCAGGGTCACGCGACCCGTGCGATGGCCGAGGGCGAGCAGCGTGCCATCGGGCCGGAGGGCCATGCTGGTAATCCCCTCGACGGAGGGGAAGCCCGCGCTGGCGTCGGTCGCATGGACCTCGGCCTCGCCGGGGGATCCGGACAGGTCCCAGACGTGAAGGCGCCAATCCGACAGGTAGATCCGGCGCCCGCCCGGTGCCACCTGGACGTTCCGGAACGTCAAGGACCGCTCACCACCGGATGCTCTGGATCGCCCGGCGCCGGGAGCGGTCGGCGGCGCAACGGCCGGGGCCGACAGCATGGACTGGGGCGGCGGGACGACGCGGACCAGGCGGTCGGGAGCCTGGTCGCGCCACAGATACACCGCATTGATGCGAAGCATCGCCATGGTCCGCCCGTCGTCGGCCCGGGCGATGCGCGGGAACCGGAAGGGGATCTGGGGCAAGCCGGGTAGCGGCCTGAGGGGCGGCGCCGGCTGGTGGGCGACCGAGCCGGCGGGCCAGACGCGCACGCCGTCGATGTCGTGCACGACCAGGCGTCCTCGGGGGTCAAAGGCCAGCGAGGTCGGACGATCCTCATCGCGGGGCGAGCCGGATGGACCGCCGCCGCGCGGTCTGCCGCGACCGCCGTCGCGCCGGCGCTCGCCCGCGGGGCCTCGGGGGCGCGGATTCACCGCGGCGGACTCGGTCTCGGCGGAGGTCGGAGACAGGTCGGTTGCCGGGGCCTCCTTCGCCCGCGGCGCCGCCTCGCCGTCGCCGGCGGCATCCGATGGAGACGTCGGCCCACACTCGGGGCACCGGCCGTTCCGCCAGGACCACAGCTTGCCGTCGAAGCCGCCGCCGGCCAGCAGGCCATCCGGCCCGAAGGCCAGCGACAGCGGCGGCGAGCTAAACCCGCTGAGCTGCGCCCGCGCCGCCGAGTCCTGGATCGTCCAGATCGAGGTTGTCCCACCGCGGCTCACCGCCGCCAGGGTGCGGCCGTCGGACGAAAAGGCCAGGTCGGTCGACTGGGCCGAGTCGGGCAACTCGGCCACGCGGCTCTGCGCGGCCGGGTCCCACAGCTCGATCGGGCTGCCCCTGCGTGCCAGGGCCAGCAGGCCCCGCGGGCTGAATCGCATGAGCTGGATGTGGCTCTGCGCCTGGAAGCTCGTCACCACGCCGTCGCGCCTGTCGGTGTTATCGGTGTCGTAAATTCGCACCTGCTGGTCGGTCCCGGCGGCCGCGAGCAACCCGTTGGGCCCGAGCGCCATCGCGGTCATCAGCGTCTGGTTGTTGACGACCCATGGTGGCCGGGGCTGACCGTTGCGAACCGAGTACAGCCGGATCAGGAAATCGCCCGGGTTGGTGACGTTGATACCCGGCGGCAGTGAAGGCGCGATCGCGATCGTCCGGCCATCGGGGCTGGCGGCCACCATCGGCGCCCACGGGAAGGACAGCGGATGCAATGCGCCCCCGCGCCCGCCGCGTTGCAGGGCGATGGGGCGGTCGAGCCGATTCATGTCCCAGAAGCCAAGCCGGAACTCCAAACGTCGGGGCTGTTCCACGCGGCCGGGCCGCGGGTCCTGGTCCTGGTCGTCGTCGGCGTGCGGGTCCTCCTGGTTGAGCTTCTCCGTGGTGACGAGCCAGCGGCCGGATGGGTCGGCGACCACGGAGACAACTGTCCGGTCGGGCGAGCCCAGTTGGCGGAGCGGTGCGCCGGACATCGCGTCGATCAGAGTAACGCCGGTGTCGTCGGGCGGGAGGACAGCCAGGTAGTTGCCCGCCATCGCGACGGAGTGGGCGGCCAGCCAGCGCGTGTCCGACGCCGGGCGCGGCCGGGCGGCGCGGGAGTCGCC
>JAKAUH010000069.1 GCA_021818605.1 Planctomycetota bacterium | reverse complement strand
CCCGGCATCCCGCGGCCTCTGACTGTGCTGCACGACCGGATCGCCGAGGTGACCGACACCCACGAGCACCGCGCCATCGCCGGAATGCTCGACTTCCTCCAGAGTCGCGTCAACGGTTGCGCCCGCGATATTCTGGGCCATCGTCAGGCGATCCTCGACGACCGGGGCTTCCGCGACCGGATCGACGGGCCCGAGACCAGCCTTTTCGAGGCCGAGGACCGGCCGCGGCTGGCCAAGCTGGACCACGCCCGCGAGTGCGCCGGCCGGCTCGCCCACGCCATCCGCGAGGCCCGCGCCATGCCTCTGTTCCGCGGCCTCGTACCGACCCTCCAGTTCGAGTCGACGCCGGTCTTCGAACACGTCCGCCACTACCGCGCGATCCGCGACCACTTCCTCCGTTACCTTCGGTCGTCCTGCATGATCCTCGAGACTGGCACCCAGGAGCGGATGAAATCGACTCACCGGCTCTACGAGCAGTGGGTCTTTTTTCAGCTCGCGTCGGCCCTCCGCGCCGCCGGGCTGCGCTGCACCAGCGAGGAGGGTCTGTTCCATCGCTCACACCGATTCCGCTACACGCTCGACATCGACCGCGGCGCCCGGCTGACCTTCCTGACCCCCGACCGCCGGGCCGTGGTGCTCCGTTACGAGCCCTGGATCTTTCCTCTGGACCTCGCCCGACAGCGGCGCGAGTCCCTCTACCGGGGCCGAAGCGGCGAGCAGCCCTGGAGCCCCGACATCCTGATCGAGTTCCTCGAGGCACCCGAATCCGGCCGATCCCAGGGCACCCTTGCCTACGCCGTCGTCGTGGACGTCAAGTACACCACCCGGCTCAATGAATATCACTGGTCGGGCGTCCTGAAATACCAGGACATCCGCGCGCTGCACAACCGCCGCCAGGCCGTCAAGCAGGTCTGGCTCGCCCACCTGGCGGCTGGCGAGGCGACGGCCTTCGAGGACAGCGACCTGAGCTGGCCCGGCGACCTGACCGGGCTGAGTCCCGAGGAGACGATCCGCGGCCGGCTGGTCCTGGTCCCGCCATCCCGGCCGCCGGCCGACGACGAGGACCACGCATCCGGCTGGATTCCCACACCCGAGCCCAGCGCCCGCGAGTTTATTGACAGTCTGCTCCACTTCCGGGGAATCGCCGTCGCCGACGGTCCCGGCCGGACGGAATGAGACCCACGTTCGCTCCGGTTCGTTACATCGCGATCGCGCGCTCGCTGCCATTTCGTCTTCCCGGGATCAGCCGACCGCAGTAGACTACCCGTGTTTCGTCGTCATCCTGAACCGCTTCTCGACCCGCTCAGTCCCAAAGATGCCGGGCGGTGATCACGCCTGGAGTTCACCCTGGAGTCACTGCGGTCCAGCGGGGCGCGACGGGCCGATCCCAGACCGCCTCATGGCCTGCGCCCGCCGCGATGGCCCATGATTTGCTAGCCCACCAACCGGACAATTTCAGCCCGCGCCCGGGGCCTGGCGTCGAGAGCCTGCCCGGAGCAGCCCTCGTCCCGCGGGCCCGATCGTGGTGTCGATCGCCGAGGTGAACCCATGAGAGGTTTGATCCGGGCCTCGATGATGAACCCGTGGGCGGTGACGGTCTTCTCGCTGACCATCGTCCTGATCGGCACGCTCTCCCTGCTCATGATCCCGATCGACATCCTGCCGGCGTTCAAGAGCCCGGCCGTGCAGGTCCTGACGTTCTACAGCGGCATGCCGCCCCGCGACGTCGAGATGGACATCACCAACCGGATGGAACGCTGGACCGACATGGCCGCCGGGCTCGCGCGGCAGGAATCGCGGTCAATCCTGGGGGCCAGCATCGTCCGCGACTATTTCCAGCCCGAGACCTCCGAGGGCGAGGCGCTGGCCTCGGTCATGTCGTGGGCGCAGTCGGTCATCCAGTACCTCCCGCCGGGGACCTTGCCGCCAGTCGTCATGCCCTTCGATCCGACGACGACCACCCCGGCCTGCCTGGTGGCGCTCAATAGCCCGGATATCGGCGAGAAGACGCTCTATGACATCGCCCGCTATGAGGTGCGCAACCGGATCATGACCATCCGGGGCGCGGTCTCGCCGGTCGTCTTCGGCGGCAGGATCCGCGCCATTCAGGTTTATCTCGACCGTCAGAAGATGCAGGCGCGCAACCTCTCGCCAATCGACGTCATGGGCGCCGTCCAGCAATCCAACGTCTTCTTGCCCACCGGCGAGTTGATCATCGGCGACATGGATTACTTTCTCGACAGCAACGCCCTGTTCAAGCAAGTACCGCACATGGGCGAGATCCCGCTTCGTACCGAGCACGGCAACCGGGCCTTCGTCAGCGACGTCGCCGTGCCCTCCGACGACGCCATGATCCAGACGACCATCGTCCGCGTCAACGGCCGAAAGCAGGTATACATTCCCGTCATGCGTCAGAAGGGAGCCAGCACCCTCACCGTCATCGACCAGCTCCGCGCGAAAATCCCCGAGATCGAAGGCGAGCTGTCCCACCCGGTCAAGCTCGATGTGGTCATGGACCAATCGGTCTTC
>JAKAUH010000419.1 GCA_021818605.1 Planctomycetota bacterium | reverse complement strand
CGGCTCCCTTCTCGTTCCAGGGATTCGGCGAGTTCAACGCTGAATATGCCCGGATCCTCGACGGCTGGGGGCTGTTCGTCGACGGCGTGAACCCCGTCGCGCGGACCAACGTCGCACCGTCAGTGGCCGCGCCGGCCGAGCCCGTCCTGTACGGATTCTCGTATTCGCGGCCGTGCGACCCGTCGCTGCCGCCGACCTTCGTCGTCGCCGGCGCCGGGGAACTGCCCGAAGGGGTCCTGGCGGCCGAGGGCATCCATCGGGCCGGCGACACGTCGCCGGAGGGCATCGCCGCCAAGGCCGGATTTGTCATGGACCTCATGGAGAACCGCCTGCGAGGGCTCGGCGGCGACTGGTCGGGCGTCACGGCGATCGACGTCTACACGATCCACCCCGTCGAGCCGTTGCTCCCGCAGATCGTCCTGGGGCGCGCCGGGCCGGCGGCGGTCCACGGAATCCGATGGTTCTACAGCCGCCCGCCGATTGTCGGGATCGAGTACGAGATGGATTTGCGGGGTGTGAGGAGCGAGCTTCGGATCGGATGATCCGGCGAGTCGCGCTCACGAGCGCGCGATCTCAACACCGGCCGCCTGATCAGATCGGCAGATGCCGCCAGTTGTACCGGGTGAAGCCGCGCAGCCAGGCGGCGTCGAGGTACTCGAACGTGCCGGCTCCGTTTTCCCAGGTCAACAGCCCCACGGAACCCTCCTCGGCACTGGCCCCCCCGCGCCGCATTTCGAACCCGGCCATCTGATAGATCTGCGTCGATCCGGTCGTGACCGCGACGCGCCCGAAGCGGCTCCCGTAATGACCGAAGAAGGCGAACGCCGGCCGGGCGAGGCCGATCAAAACCCCGAGTCCATCGCTGCCGCTACCGGTCAGGACCGCATCCCGCGGGCCGTCGTGCGAGATCAGCACGTCGAACGCTGTCCCGGCCAGGGTCGACAGGCTCCGGTCCCGGATGCGGCCCCGCTCGGGTGTCCGGCGGCGGGCGTTGGGAGCCCTGTCGTCGATGCCCCAGACGGCTTCCACGCGCAGGGGACCGGGCAGCGTCTCGACCCGTCCGTCCCGGATACAGCGCACAAAGCCGTAGGCGTCCACGGCGAAGCTCGACGACCGACAGCCACCGCCCACCTCGCGCTCGGCGAGAGTGTCGAAGTCCTCGTGATTGCCCGCCGTGAACCAGAGGCTCGGAGGCGGGCCATCTGATCCGTGAAACAGCTCGTCGGCTTCGCGATTCGGTTCGACAACGAGGCTGGTCCCAAGTTCCAGCGGATCGTCGGCGGCGTGGCGGGCGGTGGCCCTGTCGAGCCGGCCGGTGTCGGGGAAGTAGCCCAGGTCGCCGACCTGGAGCAGCCCGTCGAGCCGGATCTCGTGCGCTCGCTCCCAGCGCAGGGCCAGGCGGAAGGCCGGCAGGACGCGGCCGTGGAGGTCGCCGAAGATCAGGTAGCGGGTTGTGCTCATATCCAATGGGTCCAGCGTCGAAAGTCCTTCGTCGGCTTCTGGGCGACAGACATCTCCAGAGATATGATTGCGTTCTCGGACACAGGTCAATCGCAAGAAGTTCGGCACTGCCGACTCGGTAACGCCTTGTGCGGAACGTCGAACGCGGAGGCTGACGCCATTGCGGCTCGTCCCACTTGCGATAGCCGTTGGAGCGCGGCATCCTGGTGTCGTGGTCGGTCCTTCGTCTGGCGATCCACAGGATGCGGGCGTTACGCGGCCGATTCTCTCGGGAGCTATTGCAATGTCGAGCGGTAGCCATCCGCAAGTAAGTCGCGGCGCCAAGGTTCGTCACAAGGACGGGACCGAGGGAGTCGCCGTATCGAATGGATCAGGTGGGACTGTCCAAGTCAAAACGACCAAGGGTGTCATTGTCGCCTGGTCAGTCTACGATCTGATGATTATTGAAGAAGGCGGCGAGTAGCCTCTCGCCTGTCACGCCGCGCTAAAACCTCCGTCTTCAACTCTGAACGGCTCACTTGGCAAGGAGACTTCGAGATGGCCGAAGGTTACGTTTATGTCTTGAACAATGCGGCGCATTCGGGCCTGCTCAAGATCGGGGGCACTGCCAGAACGGTCGAGGATCGCGTTCGGGAACTTTCGACAACCGGCGTTCCTTCTCGCTTCGCGATTGTGTACTCGGCCCGTGTCAGCGATTGGGAGGAGGCCGAGAGCGAGATCTTTGCTGCATTGGCCGATCGTAGATACGAGCCACAACGAGAATTCTTTGAGATGAGCGTGCAGGAGGCGATTACGATTGTCTCGGGTATCGCCAGCAAACATCCGGTGGTTGAACCTCCAAGTCCGAACGTGGAGACCCCCCTTGCTACCCCCTCTGGGAATCAGGGCATCCGCCCAGGAGCGTCGTCCGCGACTCAGCTTCCCCGCAGCCCCGTCGCTATCCCGGCTGAGAATCAGGGCATCCGCTGGGGGTGCGTTAACGGAGTTTGGTATCGCCGTTGAGCTTATTTAAGCTGCTCTTGGTGAGCTGTTTTTCGCATCCTTACGGCGGCGCAGGTTGATTCAATCCC
>JAKAUH010000553.1 GCA_021818605.1 Planctomycetota bacterium | reverse complement strand
CTGTACGACGATCGATGCCGAAAAACACGGCGATATCCGGCCCCAAGGGACTCAGGCCGGGGACGCTCCAGTCAACGCGGCAATCGGCGACGGCCACCGCGCGAGGGCGGCGCGCCAGCCGAGCGTTGAAGACGTTTTTGAGGTAGGCGACATCGGTGGAGTGGAGATCCGTCTGCACGATGTAATCCCCCTCCTCGGGGAACAGGATGTCCTCTTCGGTGAGTGGCACCTGCTCGATTGACTCGCTGCCGTCGGACTGGCGGATCGTGACGTAGCGCCAGCCGAAGCGGAAGGGGTCGCCGATCGGCAGGCCGGGCGGTGGTGTTAAGACGGTACTCATCGGAGTGGCCTCCGGAGCGGGACTGCCATCGAGAATTGACGCCTCCAAACCGATCGTAGCGGAAAGGTGAAAACCTGTCACGCTTGAGTGGTAGCTCTCCACAACAGCCCAGGCCACCCAGCCGCCGGACCACCCATCGCCCGCCCTGGACGATGCCCGCTCACGACCCGCGATAGGCCCGGTCGAGCAGGTCGATCGGATGCACGACCTCGATCGGACGCCCGCGCTCCTTGACCTTCCGCGCGATCTGGAGGATGCACCCAACGTTTCCCGTCACCACCACCTCGGCGCCGGTGGCCTCGATGTTGTCCATCTTCCGCCGGCCGAGCCGCTCGGACATCTCCGGCTGCGTCAGGTTATAGGTCCCCGCGGCGCCGCAGCAGATCTCGCTCTCCTCCAGCGGCACGAGCTTCAGCCCCGGGATCAGGCCCAGAAGGGCTCTCGGCTGGCTGCGCACCTGCTGAGCGTGGCAAAGGTGGCAGGCGTCGTGATAGGTCGCGGTGGCCTCGACCGGATGCTTCGGCGCGATCGGCCCGAGTGCCACCAGGAACTCGGAGACGTCCTTGATCCGCGCGACGAACCGCGCGGCCTGGTCATGCTCAGCAGGAGGAAGAACGTGCGCGTAATCCTTCAACATCGCCCCGCAACCCGCCGCGTTGACGATGATCGCGTCGATCCCTTCGCCCCCGAACACCTCCAGGTTCCGGCGGACCAGCTCCAGCGCAGGCCCTTCCATCCCCGAGTGATAGTGGATCGCGCCACAGCAGACCTGTTCGCGGGGGACGATCACCTCACAGCCGTTCTGCTGGAGAACTCTCGCGGTCGCCGCGTTCGTCTCCGGGAACATTGCGTCGGCCACGCACCCGGTGAAGAGCGCGACCCTCGCCCGCTTCGGGCCGATCGCGGGAAGCGCCTCCGGCAGTCGCGGCGGCCGACGGCCAAGCCGCGGCAGCATCGCCTGCATCCGCCGCAGGGTCGGCGGTAGCACCCGCGCCAGCCCGGTCCGCTCGGCCAGGTCGAGCAGCCCGAGCCCCTGGAAAACCCGCGCCGGTGCCAGCGCCGCCTTGACCCGACCCGCGTAGGGGAACAGATGCCGTAGAATCAGCCGCTGGAGCAGGCTCAGCCCCTCGCCCTGCCGTGCCGAGTTCTGCATGGCAATCTTGAATGGCTCGATCATCCGACCGTACTGAACACCCGACGGACACGCCGACTCGCACGCCCGGCAGTCGAGGCACAGCTCCAGGTGTTCGCGCACGCCCGGGCCCATCTCGAGCCGGCCGTCAGCCACCGCCCTCATCAGGTAGATCCGACCCCGAGGGCTATCGTTCTCATTCGACGTCTCGACATAAGTCGGACAGCTCGCCGTGCAGAGCCCACAGTGCACGCATTCCTGATATCTGCGATACGGGATTTTCTCCGAGAGCCATTCAAGATCGATCGACTCGGCGTTGGCCGGTATGTCGGCCGCCGTGCCGCCGGTCGGAGCATGCGCCGTCGGGGTCTGCATCAGGTCCTGGCCTCAGTGAGCAGAGAGTGTGATGGTATGGAGGGTTTCCCTGTCCAATCGTTCCTGTCTATTAGAACATCCCACGTCGACCGCGGCCAGCCTTCGCCACGCCCCCACATGACCGGCCGCCCGAGCGCTTTCCGTTCACCCGACTTGTAGCTTTCACCTCGATTCCCCGCCTGTTTGTAAGAAGCGGACACGTCGAGCCTCGTCCGAACCCGGAGATTTCGCCTGCACCCCGATTTGCAGGAGGGAGATTCCGACCGCTCATATCCCCACAGAGTCAGTACTTCCGGCAAAGTCGCCAGCAACCTCTTCAGAAACCGCCCGGTCGTGACACCAGAGTGGCATGGCAGGTGCTAACAACAGGGCCATTCCCTTCAGCCTTTTCCTATCCGCCCACGACGAGTTCGATGTCGGTCTGCCATGGCGGCCCCGCGTCGAGTCGTCCGTTCATAAAGGTCCGCCTCGCTCGTGATCAGGATGATCACGACGACGTAATCAGTCGGCGAGAACAGGAGGTCCGCGGTGAAAGTTACCAGAGCCTTGGCCTTGGGTGTGCTGATCACGATGATCTCTGGCACCGCGGCTCTGGCCGATCCGCTCGGCCCCGCGCCGGCGACCGACGCCTTCCTGAACCTCGGCAGCGGCTCTTATTCCAGCTCAGGCCTGATCGCCTCCGGCTCGCCCCAGGCCTGGTATGATAGCGCACAGGTGGTCAAGCTCTTCGGCGGCGTGCCGACCGCCCAGCAACAGCAGAGCTTCGACCAGGCGGTCCTCCAGCGAGTCCAGCAGACCTTCCAGCTCAGCGGTATCAATGTGACCCTCACGGAGAATCCCAACGTCTCCGCCTCGCACACCCTGAGCCTCGTCTCCGACGCTTCCAGCGCACCGTTTCCGGGTGCGATCGGCACCACCGAGCTCGGCGGCAATGGTCTGAGCTTCATCGATCCCATGGCCCAGGCCGCCAGCTCGGTCAACCAGCTCGAGTGGATCGTCGCCCACAACATTTCTCACGAGTTGATGCTCGCCTTCGGCGTGGGCGAGAACTACGACACCACCGGCAACTATATCGACGCCCGCAACGCCAGCATGGCGATGCTGCTCAATCCCAATGCGACCTTCAGCGCCGGCGCGGCCCAGGCCATCAAGTCCCAGCTCCCCTCGACCGACGCCTTCACCCCAATCCTCCAGCCGGCCGCCCAGTCGGTCGACCTCGTACCGACCCCCGAACCCGCCACAGTCGCCCTCTGGGGTTTCCTTGCCACCGCCGGCCTGGTCATTGCACGCCGACGCGCCGCCGGCCGCTGAATCATGCCCCGGATGCTGTCTGATCGTGCGACCGGCCAGCCTGGTGACCTCCACTCGAATGCACACCCGCTTGAATCCCGGAAGGCGATCCGCTCGAATCAGCCCCTGACGACTCAACGAACTTGAAAGCGACGCTTGAATCCCGGAAGGCGATCCGCTCGAATGGGCCGGGTGCCCGCCGAGCTCGCCACGGTCGCCGACCGGGCCTCGCCGGCCATCGCTTCTGGAGATGTCCACCGTGAAGTACGGCCTACCGCTCGCGCTTTTGTCCTTCGCCTTGACGGGGTCGTCCCTGCTCGCCGCCGAACCGGCTGCGGCCCTCCCCAGGCTCGACGTCCGGGTCGCTTTCCCCAACCTGAGATTCGACCGACCCGTCGCGCTGGCCGAGCCCGGCGATGGCAGCAACCGCCTGTTCGTCGTCGAACAGCACCAGGCCAGGATCTGGTCGTTCGCCAACGACCGCAATATCCGCTCGAAGCACCTGTTCCTCCAGCTCCCCGATCCGATCAACCGGGGCAACGAGGAGGGCCTGCTGGGCCTGGCATTCCACCCGAATTTCAAGCAGAATCACGAGTTCTTCGTCTACTATTCGGCCAACGACAACAGCTCGCGCCGCTCGGTCGTCTCGCGGTTCCAGACCTCGCGCTCCGACCGCCGCCTCGCCGACCCGGCCAGCGAGCAGCGGATCTGGGTCTCGGCCGAGGACCCCTATGAGAACCACAACGGCGGCACGATCGCCTTTGGCAAGGACGGGTATCTCTACATCTCGCTCGGTGACGGTGGCGCGGCCGACGACCCGATGAATTCCGGCCAGAACCCCCGCGACTGGTTCGCCTCGATCCTCCGGATCGACGTCGACCACCCCCAGGGCGGCCACGCCTACGGAATCCCGGCCGACAACCCGTCGCGGCGATCCAGGCGGCACGCTCACTGGGCGCCCGAGGTCTACAGCATCGGCCTGCGCAACGTCTGGAAGTTCAGTTTCGACCGCCAGACCGGCGAACTCTGGGCCGGCGACGTCGGCCAGAACACCTGGGAGATGGTCCACCGGATCGACAGCGGCGGCAACTACGGCTGGAGCCTCCGCGAGGGCTTCCACCCTTTCATGCCCCAGCGCCGCCGACGCGCCGACACCGCCGGACCCATCCGGACCCCGCTCGCCGAGTATCCCCACGCACCGACCGCCGACCGCCCCGACAGCGGCCTGAGCATCACCGGCGGCTACGTCTATCGCGGCAACAAGATCCCCGCGCTCCAGGGCGTCTACGTCTACGGCGACTACGACACCGGCCGGATCTGGGGCCTCCGCTACGTCGATGGAAAGCTCGTCGCCAACGGCGAGATCGTCGACGTCCGCAAGCACCCGAAGCTCAACATCGCCTCCTTCGGTGAGGACGCCAGCGGCGAGCTCTACATCCTCGCCTTCGACGGCCGCATCTACGAATTCGTCCCGCCGTCCGGCCGATAACACCTCACCGCGAAGCCACGCCCCAACGGTGATGCGTCAAGGATGTTCTCAGGAAGGGCAACCGCGAAAACCGCGCAAAAGGCGAAAAAAGGGAGCGATCGAGCTGACGAGAAGGGTGATCCTCATCTCATCGTCCCATCTCATTTTCGGGTCTTTCGCGTCTTTCGCGGTTAGTTCTGGATCTTCTTATCTATTCCCGTGGTTGATTTCGGGAGGCCCAGCGCCGCGCTGAACTCACCCCAGAGATCCTCCGGATTTTCGAGGCCCACCGAGATCCGCACCAGCCCGGGTGTGATCCCCTGTCGGGCTCGGGCCGCGTCGTCGAGAGCCCGATGGCTGGTCGTCACCGGGTGGCTCAGCGTCGTCTGCACGTCGCCCAGGCTCGGCGCGAACGGGATCGATTCCGCCAGCGCACGGATCAGGGCGTCCGCCCGCTCGCGCGAGCCCACGTCGATCGTGATCATCGACCCACCCGAGTCCCCGAGCACCCGCGCGGCCAGCGCCCGGTCCGGATGCGACTCCAGCCCCGGATAATGCACCCGAATCACCCCGGAATGCGCCTCCAGCCGCCGCGCCAGGTCCATCGCCGTCGCCGAGGCTCGATCCATCCGCAAGGGCAGGGTCGCCACGCCTCGCATCGCCAGCCAGCTCTCGAACGGATTGCCGGTCTGCCCCAGCGTCGACGCCAGTACCCGGGCCGGGTCGACCAGCCGCCGCTCGCCCAGAATGGCGCCCAGCGTCACATCGCTGTGACCCGCGATCATCTTCGTCACCGAGTGGACCACCAACCCGGCCCCCAGCTCGACTGGCCGGCAAACCAGCGGCGCGAACGTGTTATCCACGATCAGCGGAATCCCCGCTTCGCGCGCGATCTCGACCAGCCCCGGCAGGTCGGCGACGCGGAGCAGGGGGTTCGAGATCGTCTCGGCCAGGATCGCCCGGGTGGTCGGAGTCATCGCCGCCCGCGCCGAGCTGCCATCGGTCGGGTCGAACGTCGCGTGGCCGATCCCCCACCGCGACATCTGCCGCTCCACCAGCCCGGCGGTCCGGCCGTACATCCCCTCAGCGATGACGACGTGATCCCCCTGATCCAGGATCGACAGCAGCACCGCGGCGATCGCCCCCATGCCGGAGGCGCAGATCCATCCCGCCTCGGCGTGCTCGAGCCGCGCGAGCTTCTCGGCGAGCTGCGCGGCGTTCGGGTGCCCGTCACGCGCGTAGATGTACCCGGCCGCCGACCCGTCCGACAGCCCATCGACGTGCGCCAGGTCGTCCGGACAGTACACGACGCTCAGGTCGAGCGGAGGGACCAGCGGCCGGCTGCTCGAGCGCGCCGGCCGGGGCGCGCGGGCGCACAAGGTCGCGGGATCGGGGCCGGTCGGTTCGGTCGCCATCGACGAGGCTCCGAGCGAGGGAGGATGTGTCGTTCGTTCGTTCGGTTGCTCGATGGTCGCGACACGAAACAACGTGCCGTGCCGTGCCGTGCCGTGCCGGTCAGGTCGAACTGACGGCCTTGCGGTGAAACCGCGCCCCGACGCCCAGCAGGCTGATGATCTCGCCGATCTTCCGCAGCGCGGCCCAGTTATTACCGGCCGTCCGGGCGTCCGCCTGCTGACGTCGCAATGTACCCAGCAGAGCCCAGTCGATCGACCAGGCCTGCTCGATCGCCTGCTCCTGCGCGGCGCGGGTCAGCTCGTCCAGCCGGATGATGAGGTCCTCGCTGATCGGGCAATCAGCCGAGCGATACAGGTGCTCCTCGACGGGCGGAGCGGCCGCGCGCCTGCGAGAGGCAAGCATCCCCAGCAGACGTTTCCCCCACCCTTCGCCGGACCCACCGTCCTTCTTCGCCGGCCGGTCCGGCTGCTTGTCGACCTCGCCCGACTCGGGGTCAATCCACTCGCCGATCCGGACGATCACGACGGTGACGTTGTCCAGCCCGCCGCGCAGGTTCGCCAGGTTCACCAGGTATTTGCAGGCTTCCTTGGGGTGGAAGTTTCCGGCGAATGCTCCCAGTTCGTGATCCTCAACCGGCCCGGAGAGACCGTCCGAGCAGAGCAAGAACACGTCCCCCGGCTCGACCGGCAGCGGGCCCTCGATATCGACCTCGATTTCCGCCTCCGGCCCGAGGCTGCGGGTGATGACGTTCTTCGGCACCGAGACCTTCGCTTGCTCGGACGTCAGATGATTGCGCCGCACCAGCTCCCACACCAGGCTGTGGTCGAACGAGAGCTGATCGATCCGCGTCCCGCGGATGCGGTACACCCGCGAGTCACCGACGTGCGCGATCAGTGCCCCGTTGGGAAGCAGCAGCAGAGCCGACGAGGTCGTCCCCATCCCCTGGAAATCGCGATTCGCGGTCGCCCGGCTGTGGATCAGGGCGCTGACGTCGCGGAACGTCTTGGTGATCGCCTCGCTGGCCGTGCCGGCCTTCGTCTTCATGTAGGTGTGCGGGATCAGGTCGCAGGCCATCTTGCTGGCGAGCTCGCCCACCGCGTGCGCACCCATCCCGTCGGCGACCAGGAAGACATGCCCGCGCTGGCGCCATGCCTCCGCGTGCGGGGCCCGGACGATCGAGTAGCTGTCCTGGTTGTTCGAACGACGCATCCCCGTATCGGTCGCGGCTGCGTCGATGATCACGTCATCCCAGTTCACAATCCGGCCCTGCTCTCATTCCCCGGCCGCGGCCTGATCTCGCGTCGACCGCCTGTCACCGCTCGTCGGCCGCCATGCGTTGTCCCATGATCCGGCTCGTCCCCGCGCGACTCAAGTGCATTCCCTCGGAAAATCCTGCAACCGACTCGTCCCGGCCACTCCACCGATCGGTCGGCCCTGATCGCCTCAGTTAGATATTCTAACGCACGACGCGGCCGCAATGGCTACCCCGCGCGCGCCACGCCCGCCGATCTCCGAATCATTCTCCCCGATCGACACCCTCGCCCGCCCCCCGTGGCAAGTCCGTCGACCCTCAACCGGCCGAAATGCGCGGACTGGACTCGCGAACTCCAGCCGCCCTCCCTAATACTAGGGCAATCGTCACGCTGTGACCCGGATGCGACCCCCTCCCATAATCCTTGCGGCCCCCCAATGACCGACTCCGACCCCCTCGAGCGCTTCCAGTTCACCAGAACCACCCTCGCCAACGGACTCGACGTCATCGTCCGTCGCCAGGAAGGACCCCCGCTCGTCGCGGTAAACCTCTGGTATCACGTCGGTTCCAAAAACGAGGAACGCACCCAGCGCGGCTATACCCACCTCTTCGAGCACCTCATGTTCGAGGGCTCCCTCCACTATCCCGGTGATTTCTTTAAACATCTTCAGCCCCTCGGCGCCAACATCAATGGCTCCACGTCCTCCGATCGCACCAACTACTTCGTGGATCTGCCGACGCCCCACGCCGAGCTCGCCCTCGCCATGGAATCCGACCGGATGGCCAACCTCCTGGGCGCTCTCGATGAGCACAAGCTCTCCATTCAGAAAGGCGTCGTCACCAACGAATTCCGTCAGAATTATGCGAACCGACCCTACGGAATGGCCGGAAGTCTCATCGCCGAGGCGCTTTATCCCCCCCAGCACCCGTATAGCTGGCTCACGATCGGCAACATGGAAGACGTGGCCCGCGCATCAATGGATGATGTTGCGACATTCTTCCGGCGCTTCTACGTTCCCAGCAACGCCAGCCTGGCTCTGGTCGGCGACATCGACGAGGACCGTGGACTCGCGCTGGCTGAGAGGTATTTCGGCGGCATCGCTGGCGGTACTCCCTCGCTCCGGCCGTACGCCGAGTTGCCCCGGCTGGCCGGGGAGCGGTCGATCGTGCTCCGCGACCGGGTTGAGCTGGATCGGGTCTACCTGACCTGGCCGACGGTGCCGCACTTCCACCCGGACGACGCCGCGCTCATCCTGCTGGGCGACATCCTGGGCCGGGGCCGGGCCAGCCGGCTCTACCGACGGCTGGTGATCGACGAGCAGGTGGCGCAGGAAATCAGCGCGCACCAGTCGGGTCGCGAGCTGGCCGGGTCGTTCGGCGTGATCGTCACCCTCCGCCCTGGCCAGTCGATCGCCCGAGCCCGTGAACTGGTCGAGGCCGAGCTGACCGCGGTCGCGGCCGGCGCGGCCACTGGCGAGGAGCTTGCCCGGGTGAAGAACATGCGTGCCGCGGGCTTCTATTTCGCCCTGGAGCACATCGGCGGCTTCGGCGGCGTGGCCGACCGGCTCAACGCCTACAACGTCCTTCGCGGCGACCCCGCGCTGATCGCGACCGACCTGAAACGCTTTCTCGATATCACCCTCGACGAGATCGGCGAGTCCGCCCGCCGTTATCTCGCCGGCCGGCCAAAGGTCATCCTGTCGGTCGTCGGCGGCAAGGCCGCCGGTCGCGGTCCCGCCGCCTCGCTGGACCGCACGAACCCGCCCCGGTCCGGCGATCTCCACCGGTTCACCGTGCCGATGCCGCAGGTCTCCCCGCTCGGTAACGGCATGCCGCTCTGGTTCTTCCCGCGCCCCGAGCTCCCCACCGTGGCCGGCTCGATCGTGATCCCAGGCGGCGGGTCGCTCCATCCACCGGGGCAGGGGGGGCTGGCCCAGTTGACCGTCGACATGCTCGACGAGGGGACCACCCACCGCTCGGCCGCCCAGCTCGCCCTGGAGGTCGAGGCAATGGGCGCGTCGGTCTCGGCCAACTGCGGCTGGGACGGCATTTACATCGGATTTCGCTGCCTCAGCTCCGACCTCGCCCACACGCTCGACATCGCCGCCGACATCCTCCTCAACCCGTCCTTCCCCGACAGGGAATGGCGACGGGTCCACGGCCAGACCCTCGCCTCGCTGAAGTCCGAACGCGACAGCGCCGACTCGCGGGCCTACCGGGCGCTCCTCCGCCAGCTTTACGGAGCCGACCACCCCTACCACCTGCCGCTCGCCGGCACCGAGGACACCATTTCCCGGCTCTCGGCAGACGACCTTCGCGCCTTTCACACGAGCGGACTGCTCGGCCGCCGGGCGTCGATCGTCGTGGCGGGGGACGTCGATCCCTCCACACTCGCGGCCGGGCTGGATCACCGGCTATCCGGCTGGATCAGCTCGAACAGCGAGGTGCCCAGACTGGCCGAACCCGACCACCTGGACCACCCGTTGATCCTTTTGCTCGATCGACCAGGTGCGCCACAGGCGGTGATTCGGGCCGGCCATCGTGGCATCCATCGCCTCGACCCGGCCTTCGACCAGATGGTTCTGTTCAACCAGGTGCTCGGCGGCCAGTTCACCTCACGGCTCAACGAGAAGCTCCGCGAGGAGCGAGGGTTGACCTACGGCATCCGCAGCCAGTTCGAGTGCCGCCGCTTTGCCGGTCCGTTCTCGATCGGAACCTCGGTACAGAGCGACCGCCTGGCCGAGGCGATCGAGGACATCCGCGTCGAGGTCCGCGACATCCTCACCACACGGCCTCCCACGGCGGAGGAACTCGACAAGGCCCGCCGATCGTTGATCGAGAGCCAGCCGCGCTATCTCGAGACTCCCTCGGCGCTGGTGAGCCGCTTCGGTAGCCTGCTCGTCCACGGTCTGCCGCCGGAGTACGAGGCCGGCTTCGCCGACCGTCTTGCGCGGCTCGACCGCACCACCGTCCTCGAGGCCGCCCGGGCTCGCGTCCATCCGGACTCGCTCGTCATTGTGGTCGTCGCCGACGCCCAGCAGGTGCTCGCCCGCCTCGAATCCCTCGACTGGGCGAAGACCCGGCTGATCGAGGATTGACGACCCTGGCGCGCTTTCCCGCGACGGGCCTTCCGCCGATCCGCATCCCCAAACAACCCCTCCGGCTCACCTCACAATAAATTCGGCCCCGGCAGGATTTTCTCGGGACAGCTCGGGCCGCTTGCCGCCTATGC
This sequence comes from Planctomycetota bacterium, assembly GCA_021818605.1. Lineage (GTDB taxonomy): Bacteria > Planctomycetota > Planctomycetia > Isosphaerales > Isosphaeraceae > JAKAUH01. The sequence goes on along the minus strand of JAKAUH010000553.1, from coordinate 2,444 downwards.
TCCTATCGAATTAGGTCGCCGGTGATCCGGGATTCCGGTCGCGGTGCGCGCCCCGATTTTTGGACTTTTTCGCAGGTTTCCGCAGGCGCCCCGAGAGGAGATTCGATGCGCGCAGGCTGGCGGCTGGCGGCGATGGTGACTTTCTGTCTGGCGGTCGTGGCAGGCGTGGCCGCCTGGCTCGGCTGGCCGGGGATGAGCCAGTCGTCGGGAGGCAATTCCCCGACGCTCCTCGAAAGCGAGGTCCACCCGAACCTCATCTGGTTCGCCGATCCCACTGCACGCGACGGCAGTGGCGAGGCGCGCCTGTACGTCGACCGCCGCACGATCGACGACGCGGTCGGTGTCCTCAATCCCTATTCCGACATGATCAAGGATCCGACCTCGCTCGGCGAGCTCCGCGATGCGCTGCGGATGCGCGAGACCCGCGAGATGGTCTCCCTCCGCTCGCGCTTCGATCGGCTGAAGCTGGGATCCTCGCCGACGCCCGAGCAAGCGATGCAGGCGATCCCGCTGGTCCGGTCGATTGCCTATTCCTGCATGCGCGACGGGTCATTCGATGAGGCCGCGCGCTGGCTCGCGACCGGCCTCGAGCTGAGCCAGATGAAGGAGTTTCCTTCCAACATCCGCACCGAGTTCCGCGCCCTGCTCGGCATCAATGCGCTGCGCCGGGGCGAGGTCGAGAACTGCATCGAGTGCGCCGGCCCGTCGAGCTGCATCCTGCCGATCGCCAGGGAGGCCGTCCACACCCGCAAGGACGGCTCGCGCGAGGCCATCCGCCAGTTCACCGAGTGCCTCAGGGCCGAGCCCGGCGACCTCCGAATCCGCTGGCTGCTCAACCTCGCCTGCATGACGCTCGGCCAGTACCCGGACGCCGTCCCCCGCGAGTTCCTCGTGCCGCTCGACGGATTCAAATCGAAGCTCGACGTCGGGCGGTTCGAAAACGTCGCCAGCCATGTCGAGCTCACGACGCGCGGCCCGAACCTGGCGGGCGGCAGCATCCTCGACGACTTCAACGGCGACGGCCTCATCGACGTCTTCGCCACTTCGATCGACTGCGACCGAGGCGCCTCGCTCTTCCTCAACATGGGCAACGGCACCTTCCACGACCACTCCGCATCGGCCGGGCTGGACCTTCAGATCTACGCGCTCAACGCGGTCCGCGGCGACATCGACAACGACGGAGACCTCGACATCTTGCTGCTCCGCGGCGCCTGGGACGTGCCGGCTCCGTTGAGCCTCCTGCGCAACCGGGGCGACGGCACCTTCGACGACGTCACCCGCGCCAGCGGCCTGGCCGAGCCGACCTCGTGCGAGTCCGCCGCCTGGGGCGACTACGACAACGACGGCTGGCTCGACCTGTTCGTCTGCGGCGAGTTCCACAGCAAGGATCCCGACCCCGCCGCGCGCAGGCTCGTCAAGACCGGGCGCTGCCGGCTCTATCACAACGAGCGCAACGGCACCTTCACGGACGTCGCCGCCAGGGCCGGCGTCACCAATGAGCGCGTCGCCAAGGGCTCGGCCTGGGGCGACTACGACGGCGACGGCCGGCTCGACCTCTTCGTCTCCAACATGCGGCAGGACTGCCGGCTCTATCACAACGAGGGCGGCGGCACCTTCAAGGACGTCGCGCGCGAGCTCGGCGTCACCGGCGGTCCCGCCAGCTTCTCCTGCTGGTTCTGGGACTACGACAACGACGGCCGGCTCGACCTGTTCGTCAACGACTACAACGGCGCACTTGCCGACGTCATCGCCCATTATCTCGGCCACGACGTCGCCGATGCCGGACACCCGCACCTCTATCGCAACCTGGGCCCGTCGGGCTTCCGCGACGTCAGCAAGGACGTCGGACTCGACTGGACCATCACGGCGATGGGCGCCAACTTCGGCGACATCGACAACGACGGCTATCTCGACGCCTACTTCGGGACCGGTCGGATGACCTTCTCCGAACTGGTGCCCAACGTGATGCTCAAAAACGTGAACGGCCGCCGCTTCGAGGACATCACCGAGTCCTCGCGTACCGGACACCTCCAGAAAGGCCACGGCGTCTCGTTCGCCGACTGGGACAACGACGGCGACCTCGACCTTTTCGCCGTGATGGGAGGCGCCTTCCCCGGCGACCGCGCCTCCAACGTCCTTTTCCAGAACCCCGGCCACGGCGGCCACTGGCTCAAGGTCAAGCTGATCGGCACCCGCACCAATCGTCTGGCCATGGGCGCGCGCATCCAGGCCGAACTGAAGTCGGCGGATGGCAAGATTCGCTCAGTCTACCGGACGATCGGCAACAACGGCAGCTTCGGCGGCAACCCGCTCACCGAAACGATCGGCCTCGGCAATGCCAGCTCGGTCGCCCGCCTCGTCATCACCTGGCCCACCAGCGGCACCCGCCAGGAATTCCTCGACGTCGCCCCCGACCGCCTGATCGCCATCACCGAGGGACCGGC